>VMSV01000211.1 GCA_013791935.1 Desulfobacteraceae bacterium
AAAAATTTTAACCGCAGGAATACTCGAAGTATTTTGAGGATTAAAATTTTTATCCAACGCAGAAATTGGGCGAATTAGCCGTTTCTGGATGGACACTAATCTAACACTTTAAGGATTGAATGGATGGCTTCCCCGATATCCCAAGGTGTCAAGGGAGTTCCGGTTACCTGGTTAAGCCGTTTCACCTTTTTTCCATGGAGATGTCCGATGAGGTTTGCCAATTGGCCTTCAAAATTCAGTTCGGGAATCAGCACCTCCCGGCATTTTGCCATAAACGCTGAAATGACCTCTTCGTGAAAGGGAAAAATAGAGGTGATTTTAAGCGCGCCGATACGTTTTCCTTGTTCCTGCTCCTGCGTTACGGCTTCAAGAGCTGCGCCGAAGGTGGAACCCCAGGCAATGATCCCGAGATCCAGTTGACCCTTGGGGGCGTATTCAACGGGTGGTGGCAAATCTGATAAAGCCCCCCTGATCTTTCGATGGCGTTTTTCGCTCATCTGCATATGAATAGCCGAAGAATAATCCGGACGCCCCTTTTCCGTATGCTCCAGACCGGTGGCTGAAAAAATAAACCCTTCCGATCCTGGAAGCGCTCTCGGGGAGATCCCGGTTTCCGTAATTTCATATCGCTTGTAGGCGTTTATCTTTTCTTCTGCTGGATAGAGGTTGCCGTCGCTAATCATTTCAGCGGCAGAAGAAAGTTTCTCAAGGGACTCCACTCGGTTGTGAAGGAAAAAATCCGTCAGCAGAATCACCGGGGTTTGATATTTTTCAGCGATCTGAAAACTTCTTAGCGTGAATTCGTAGCATTCCTGAACATCCGTGGGGGCCCACACGATTCTGGCGGAATCTCCGGGTCCACCGTAAACTGCGACCTGAAGATCGGATTGTTCTGTTTTGGTGGGAAGGCCGGTTCCGGGTCCTCCCCGCTGGGCATTGACAATCACCGCAGGGGTTTCGGTGACGGTTGCATGGGCGATCAGTTCGGTCATCAGCGCAAACCCCGGCCCGGATGTGGCGGTCATGGCCCGTTTTCCGGCAAAAAAAGACCCGATCACCGCTCCGATGGAGGCGATTTCATCTTCCATCTGCATGACCTTTCCGCCCCGTTTCGGCAGCTTTTCCGCCAGAATCTCCATCACGGGAGTGGCTGGTGTAATGGGATAGCCGAAATAAAAATGGACATTGGCATCCAGCGCCCCCATGGCAATGGCCTCATTTCCGGAGATCAGAAAAGAGTCCTTATTTTCATGGACACTGGCTTCTCCAAGATCCCCGGAGATATCCTCTTTGTAGAATTCAAGCACATGTTGGTAGCCGACTTGAAAACAGGCCAGGTTGGAATCCACCACAGGTTTACCCTTGGAGGAAAATTTTTTCTCAATGGCTTTGTTGAAAAATTCAGGCAAAACACCAAACAACCCTGCAAAGGCGCCCAGGGCCACAAGATTGCGGCCTTGCCGGCTTCCCGTTGCTCCGGCGGACAAATCCCCGAAAGGAACTCCTATAAGCTTTGCTTCGGGTTCCACATGGGCCGCAATGGATTGATTTTCTGCTAAAAACGCCATGGGCTTGTTGTCAAACAATACCACCGCATCCGTGTCCAGAAAGGGGATTCTGGACACGGACTCCTGATCATCCAGCGAAATCAGGACATGGGCTTTGTTTTTCAGGGCAATCATTTTGCCGCTTCCCACTCGCGAATGGGTTACGCACCGGCCGAACCCCCTGATTTCAGCAGGGTAAGAATCAAAGGCCAGAAGAGAATACCCGGCATTCACCAGAGCTGCATTGAGCAACTGGCCTGCTGCAATGGTTCCATCTCCCGACATTCCACAGATCTCAATGGTTAAATCCTTGCCGCCCATATCAAAACTCCGTCCACCATGAAGTATTTACTTTTATATCCTGAACCTCAAAAATGCTTTCTTTGGAAACATTGGCCATCACCCTTGATCCGAGCAGGTTCATTGCAGCGATTCTGCCCAGAGCCACGGCATTGTCATGGCCGATGGAAACCCAGTAGTCCTGAATTTGAGGATGATAGATCTGGGCGCAGTCACCTGCGGCATAGACGCCTTGGAATCCGGTGAACAAGTATTCATCCACAAGAATGCCCCGGTCTATTTTGAGGCCGCTTCGGGCGGTAAAACGAATGTCCGGAACCAGCCCGAAAAAGGCCCCGATGATGTCTGCGCAAACCGTATCATGGTCTGTTCTCAACTCTATGCTTTTATCCGGAAGAACGGATAGGCTTCGAATCTGGGAAGGAGTCAAAACAAGGATTCCTTTTCTGGACAAGGCCAGGCTCACCTCTTCAAACAGGGCAGGGGTGCACCGAATGGGCCAGAAAGCTTCTTCACTCAGCAGGAAATACACCTGTTTTTGCATGCTTAAAAGGATTTTTGAAAACGCAAGAGATGTAAGATCTCCCCCCACAATCAAAACCTTTTGTGCAGAAGATAATTTGGCCACCCAGTCCTTGGCGTTCTGTAAGGTTTTCAGGGTCATCAAGAGATCGCTGAAAACCGCAAGATATTCAGGGATGCGAGGTTTTCCGCCCACGGCGATGATCAGCCCGTCAAACGGGATTTTTTCCTTGTGCTCAAGAATCACCTGCTGGTTTCTCAGATCCAGATCCACCACTTCCTGGCCGGATCTTAATTTGATATTCCTTTCTTTGAATGAACCGGGCGAAAAAACAAAAAGATCCTCCTCGGAAATGACGCCGGATATCAGTTCGGGAATACGATGGGGCGGATAAAACCCGCCACGCTCTTTGCTGATCACCGTGATTCTTGATTCCGGAGATTCTCGCCGAAGGGTTAAGGCAGCCTGGCTTCCCCCAGGGCCGTTGCCGATCACCACAAAATGCCGCTCGTCCATTGATATTCCCCTGTTTAAATGGAATTTTCAACCCATTCGATTCGGGTTACTGAAATGCAATCCACCGGGCACACTCTCATGCACTCCCCGCAGCGTATGCAGCGTGAATTATCGATGATCACCGCATTGACCTTTTCCCAGTTGCTGGTTTCCACATAGTCCACGATGGCGCCGTCCGGGTTGGTTTTCACCTCCTGCACCAGCTTGATGCAGTCCCTTGGCGCCACATCAATGCAATAGCGGCAATAAATACATCGATCCATATCGATTTCGTAATGCAGGTAGCACAAATAGCATCGTTTGGCTTCTTCCACAGCCAGATTTTCGTCAAATCCGGACTCCACCTCGGGGTTGTCCCCAGAGAACCTCTTTACCGCAGGCATGATGGTGGGCATGGGGTTCCGGGCCAGAAAATCCCAGGATCTTTTTCGATCCGTTCTATCGGTTTCCTCCATTCTCACACTGGATGAAATGAATTTTTTACCGGTGATATCCTCGGCAATCCTGACCGCGGCTTTTCGTCCCATGGCAATGGCTTCGATCACTGTGGAGGGGCCAGTAACATAGTCCCCGGTGAGATAAACACCGTTTTGAATTCCGTTGCCCTTGATCTCTCCCTTTCCGGCCGATGTCCATTCAAAAGGCCCCGGGGCCTGGCCTGTGGCCACAATCACGGCATCGGCGGATATTTCAAACCCGCTTTCAGGAATGGTTTCAATGCCCCTTTTCCCATCCGCCCTTTTATTGCCGGGTCTGGACCTTAAAAAAGACACTCCTTCCATTTTGGAATTCCCGATAATACGCTGGGCCACCATGAGGGATTGGATTTTAACGCCTTCTATTTTCGTTTCCAGGATTTCATCATGGGTGACCCTGAGATCCCCCTCTGTTCTTCGAAGGCAGATGATGACCTCTTTTGCCCCTAGTCTCAAGGCTGTTCTGGCGCAATCAAAGGCTGTGAATCCTGCGCCGAGGACCAACACTCGGTTTCCCGGGGCAAAGGATCGGCCTGAACAGACCTGGATCATGAATTCCAGTCCGGAGTATACCCCATCCATATGCTCTCCGGGAATATCCAGTTTCAAGGACTGGTAACAGCCCACAGCCGCAAGAACGGCGTGGTAATCTTGCTTTAGCTTTTCCAAGGGAAGGTCTTTCCCGACCCTCACCCCTGTTCGAATAGGGATACCCATTTGCTGTATGGCGTTAATTTCTTGAAATAGAACGTCCCTGGGAAGACGGAATTCCGGAATGCCGTACATGAGCATGCCGCCGGGCTTTTCCATGGCTTCAAAAACCGTCACCTCAAAACCAAACAGCCTCAGGTCATGAGCTGCTGCCAGACCTGAAGGCCCTGAGCCAATCACCGCCACTTTTTTTCCGTTGAGTGGAGGCAAATTCTGCGGGTTTTGACCCTGTTGTCTGAAATCCGCTGCTGCCCTTTTGAGGTGGCAGATGTTCACAGGATGGCCGAGCTCGGCCTCCCCGTGGCGGCATTGATCTTCACAGGGTCGTGAACAGATCCGCCCCAACACGCCGGGAAGGATATTCGCTGTCAGGTTGGTTTCGTAGGACTGATCAAAATTCTTTTCATAGATGGATCGAATGTAAGCGGGAATGTTGGTCTTGGCGGGACAAGCGTTTTGACAGGGTATATTCATGGAAACATAAAAGAAATCTTCCGGGGAAGAAGAGAAAAAAACCGGTCCTGTCATACTGAACTCCTGTCCGTGATCAAGGTTGATGTGGCGTTTTCTATGCAAAATCCCGACAGTAACTCATTTTTTTGAAAACTATAGGGAAATGCACTTTCCGTGTCAAGGCAATTGGCACCGAACTACACGATGCGTTGCAATCGGAGCCTGTTTGTGCTTCCATATCATAGGATTTGAGGCAAATTTATTTTTATCATTTCAACCCTAAAGATTTTAACATTTTCACCGATAATACTGACATGAACGAGACACTCCAAACCACACTGCCGGAGGAAAATGCCTGCATCAGTTCAGAAATGGATAAAAGGCTGCATTTAAGATCAACGTTTACCTATCCTGTCGAGTTTAAAATATTT
>VMSV01000241.1 GCA_013791935.1 Desulfobacteraceae bacterium
AATGGTGAATATGATCACGGCCCAGCGAGCTTATGAAATTAACAGCAAAGCCATTTCAACTGCCGATGAAATGCTTCAAATGGCAAACAATTTGAAAAGATAGAGGAAATGAGAAATTCCATGACCCAATATCCCCATAGAATGTTATTTCAGATGATTTTATGGCTTTTCCCCGCAATGATTATTTTGGGGGGGTTCGATGCAAAAGCCAACGATAATATCACGGAGGTTGTGCGCCTTGCCCTTGTAAAAAATGTGGAAGTGTTTGGCGATGATATTTTTCTTGCTGATATCGCATCTATTGAAGGAGAAAATCAAGAACTGATTGAAAAAATTGAGAGGATTTCCCTTGGTAAATCGCCCTTGCCTGGAAAATCCAGACGAATAAACGCGGATAATATCAGTTTTAAGTTAAAACAAAATAATATTGATCTTACATCCATTCATATCAACGGGGTGCAAGAGATTGAGGTGACAAGAGGTTTTACGACACTCACTGAAAAAGAAATTGAACAGATTGTTTTCCAAGAACTCCCCGAAGTGATGGGATTGGACGAGGATAATTTTTCAATAAAAGAAGTCAAGGTTGCCAATGCCGTTGTACTGCCGTTAGGAAAATACACTTACACGGTAACTCCGGCAAAAAATGCCGGTATGTCAGGAAAGTTGTTGGTTACCGTTGTTTTTACCGTGGATGAAAAGTTCACCAAAAAGGTTTTTGCAACCGTCGATGTGGAGCGATATGTAAACGCTGTGGTGTTGAGTGTACCCATGAAGAGAAATCAGGTTATCCATGAGGCGGATATTGAAATGATGAAAATCGCCACGGAAAAATTGCCTTCAAATTACATCGGCGATATGGCAGACGCTGTTGGAAACAGACTCGTGAGAAGTCTTGGCAAAGGCTCTATTCTCTGTACCGAATTTGTCAATATGCCACCCGCCATTAATAAGAATGATGTGATTTTGATGGTGGCTGAAACCAATAGCTTTAAGATTGTCACCCTTGGGGAAGCCATAGAAAAGGGGCACAAAGGAGAGCGCATCAAGGTGAAAAACCTTGATTCCAATAATGAAGTTTACGGATGGGTGATTGATTCTAAATCCGTTAAAGTGGGATTTTAATAAGGATAGGGACCATGAGGCAAATAATCATTGAAAATAAAAACAAAGCCATGCTTTTCATGTTGGCTTTTTTACTGCTGAGTGTGGGATGTTCATCCAAGATTCAAATGGTTGAACCACCCGTGAAGATGGCCCGGGAAGAAGCCTTCAGGGCGGAAAATAAGCCTCCATTGAATGAGGGGTCCATTTATCAGGAAGCAAGCGCTTTTACCGATCTGTTTATCAATCCCAAAGCCAAAAGAGTTGGGGATATCATCACCATCAAGATTGTGGAAAATTCCACCGCAAAAAACAATGCTTCCACCAACACAGGCAGGAGTTCCAGTCTCACGGGACAATTGAATTCAATGTTCAATTTAGAAAACAAATACACCCCGACGCAAAACACCTTTAACCCTTTTGGTGCAATGAGTGCCGGATTGGATACGGAGTTCAAGGGTAGCGGAACAACCAGTAGAAGCGGGGACCTTTCGGCATATATTACGGCCAAGGTGGTGGATGTCCTGCCAAACGGCAATCTCATGATCAGCGGAACTCGTGAAGTTCAGATCAATCATGAAAAACAATACATTATGTTGCAAGGGACCATCCGTCCCAGGGATATCTCCCCGGAAAACGTGATCTTATCCACCTATATTTCAGAAGCAAAAATAGCCTATAGCGGGACTGGTATTGTGGACAAACGACAGAGACCCGGCTGGTTGGCCAATATTTTGGAAGTTGCATGGCCCTTTTAGTTGTTTAAAAGGAAAACCACTTCGAATGGTGGAAATATCCTAAAAAATAAACCAGGGAAAAAATGGCACACAGAATAATACAAAAAGTTAAGGGTTTGATCTTAAAAGTAACGATGCGGCAAATGCCAATTTTTGCATTCTTCATGATCATTCTTTTGTTCATCGCGCCTTCGGCTTATTCCATTCGATTAAAGGACATGGCGGATATAAAGGGCGTCAGGGAAAATCAACTGGTTGGCTATGGTCTTGTGGTGGGGTTGAAGGGAACCGGGGATGGCAAGAAATCATTGTTCACGGTCCAATCCATGGTGAGCCTGCTTGAAAAAATGGGCATCAGCATCGGGGAAAAGGAGATTGCCGTAAAAAATGTGGCAGCGGTTATGATTACCGCGAATCTTCCCCCTTTTGCAAAAGTCGGGAATAAGATAGACGTTTTGGTCAGTTCCATGGGGGATGCTTCCAATCTTCAAGGAGGAACCCTCCTGTTCACACCACTTCGCGCTTCCGACGGGAATGTCTATGTGGTTGCCCAAGGACCCGTAAGCACAGGAGGGTTTTCAGCGGAAGGTGCTGCCGGCGCAGTCACAAAAAATTTCCCCACAGTTGGGCGTGTGATTGGCGGGGGTTCCATCGAAAATGAACTGAAAATAAACTTCAATGCTAAGGAAGAACTGTCCCTGTTCCTTCATTACCCGGATTTTACAACCGCCTCAAGAGTCAGCGAAGCGATCAACAGCGTGGTCAGAGAACCGGTTGCTCACAGCGCTGATGCCGGAACCGTGGGGGTCAGAATTCCGGAACAATATCTGGGAAAAGTTGTTGATTTTGTTACCCTTATTGAAAGCATTGATGTCATGCCCGATGCCACATCCAAAGTGGTGGTCAATGAGAGAACCGGTACGGTGGTCATAGGTGAAAACGTACGAATTGCGACAGTGGCCATAGCCCATGGAAGTCTCAGTATCGAAATCAAGGAAAACACGGATGTGTCCCAACCCTTGCCCTTTTCAAATGGAGAGACTGTCAAATCTCCGGATACAAACATTTCCGTAAATGAAGAAATTGCACAAATTCATGTGCTCAACCAAGGTGCGAGTTTGAATGATGTGGTTAAGGCACTGAATGCCCTTGGTGTTTCGCCAAGGGATTTGATTGCCATTATGCAGGCCTTGAAAATATCCGGCGCTCTTCAAGCACAACTGGAGATCATGTAATGACCCAACCCGTTTCATTGAGTCAATATAAATGGCAAATGCCCGAAACGAAAAACCTTTTTGGCATGTCGAAAAATATGCCAAAATCCATTTCTTGTGATAACAGCCATAAAGAAATGGAATCTGAAAAACTTAAAAAAGTCTGCCAGGCTTTTGAATCTTTGTTTGTGGCTCAGGTCATGAAGGAAATGCGTGCTACGGTACCTAAGAATGAATTGTTCGACGGGGGCCAGGCAGAGGAAATCTATACCTCCATGCTGGATGAAAAGCTTTCCGAGGAAATCGCCACAAATGGAAGCCTGGGCCTTGCAAAAAAATTATATGAGTCCCTTTCGGAGACTTTGGTCAACTCGAAATTCGAAGGCTCAAAAGCATGATTTGATTGCTAAAGCTTTGATTATTTATGCCGATATAGTTTGTGAAAGCTCTGTTTTAGCGATGGCAAAAAACAAACCATGGATTTGGTAGGCAAATCGAGTCGGAAGGCCAAAGGAGTAGTAAATGAAAATATTGAATGAAAATCAGAATATTAATATAACATCCTATGGCAATAAAATAGGAAAGAAGCCAGGAGCAGATAAAAAAGCTGAGAATAAGGGCGTGACACCTTTTAATGAGGAAAAGGTTGCCCTATCAAACCAGGCAAAAGAATTTCACGAAGTCAGCACCGCAATCAAACTGGTACCGGATGTGAGAGAGGAAAAAATTGCTCTTATTCAGGACCAGATCGCGCGTGGAACCTATGAAATTGACAATAAAAAAATTGCAGAAAAAATCATTCTGGATGTTCTGGAAACCAGATCCATCAAATAGCTATTCCGCCATAGAGCAAAACAGGACTTTTTATGAACGAACTGGTTGATAAACTTATTGAGCTTCTTCAGGAGGAAACGGTGATTTTCATTGGGATGCTCGGTATCCTCGAGCAAGAGAATTCAGCCTTGTTGAGCTCTGATGTGAAACTTCTCGATGAAGTCATGAAAGCCAAAGAAAATGAGGTCTTAAAAATACGTTTTCTTGAAGATCAAAGGGGAAAGTTAGCCAAAATCATAGCCAGGCGGTTGGGGTTGAATACCCATGCTGTTTCCCTACCGAAGATAGCAGAAAAAATGAGTAAATCCTATTCTGAAACCCTGATGGATTTAAGCGAACAGCTTGAAGAGTTGCTTCATGGTATTAAAGAAATGAACCTGAAAAATAAAAAATTGGTTGAACATTCATTGGGCCTTGTGAAGGATTCTTTATTACTATTGGATAACCTTCTTTCACCTTCGCCTGTTTACCATCACAATGGAAGGTTTAACCAGTCGAATCAACATGCCGGCCGCTTAATTTGCCATTCCATTTAATCATACAGAAAATTTCTGACTCCTATTCACCTTTATTCGTCTGCAATAATCGTTAATGGCAAGGACACAATGCATGAAATCTGTTGAACAAGAACATATTCAAGTACTAAGCGGGATCTTAGAATCGGTTGAGACGATCAGCCTCAATGATAGGGGTGCGTGGGATCAAGTGAATGAAAAAATAAATATTATTTTTCATTCTTTGACCAACGAACATGAAAACCTGAAAGAAGCATTAATCCTTTGTGCAGAGGGCGTAGGACTCATTTCAGAATCCAAATGCACGAACCCTTTGTCTTTAATCGAGGCTCTTTATGCTTTACTGGAATCCATAAGCAAATGTTTTTTAAATATCTCAACGAACAACGGGGACATAGATCTGCCTCTGAGAAATTTGAAATTATTGCTGGGTGAAGATAAAAATCCGGAAGCATCCCGAGCCGCGAACTCTATACAGGAGGATAATACACGTCTTCTGTTAAACGATGCAGCCATGACGCTTATACAGCTTGAAAAAGGGGATGTGGAAGGTCTCGGCCTGTTAACCCAAGCTCTTGCAGCCATTATTTCAGAGCCCTGCTGCAAGGAGCAAGTCCGAAACAGCATCAAGAATGCCTTGTCTGTCATAGAAGAAATTGAAGTTGATGATATGGGTGCTTGGGATATTCATGTCAGTGAAGTAAATAATTTATTGGATGAGGCCATTTTATTTGATACTCGCAAAACTGAAAGGGTTTTTCATGACGAGGATGAATCAGACATAAACCCGATGCCGGAAAATCAACCATTCGAAGCCACAGTTAAAGCAAAACAAACCATCATTAACGGGTCAGCGCCAACAATGCAAAACAACGAGAAATTACAAAATACATTCCCTGAACCAAAGGGTAAGGCCAGCTTATCTGCCAACCCAACGGAAGACAGAAAAGATGTTGTGGACGATGGCAAGGATTATATGCCGAAAGACCCTGATTTGGAAATGCTCGGAGAATTTATTTCTGAAAGCATCGAATTAATTACAAACGCCGAAGAAGCTCTTTTATCCCTTGAAGTAAACCCGGATGATAAAGAATCCATCGGAACTGTTTTCAGAGCGTTTCATACCGTAAAAGGAACCTCCGCATTTCTCGAACTGAGTCTTCTCTCGGGAATGGCGCATCATGCTGAAAATCTTCTGAGCCGTGTCCGGGACAATGAGATACGGTACAGCGGCGGGTATGCCGATTTATCCTTAAAGTCCCTGGACATGTTAAAAGAACTGGTTCGTTTGGTTCAAAAAGCCATCGAGGGCGAACCGCTGAGAAAACCCAAAGGCTACGATGAGCTTGTAACAACATTATCAAATCCCGAAGCAGAGGGAATATCAGAAGAATTTGATGAAGAAGAATCACCCAGAGTTGGAGATATCCTTGTTGCCAGGGGAAAGGTCAGTCGGGAAGAAATTGAAGAAACGGTTTTCCAGCAGCCAAATAAACCTTTGGGAGAAGCATTGGTTCATGCCAGGGTTTCAAATCTTCAGGATGTTGGACAGGCCCTTCGGACACAAGCCAAATTAAAAAGCGTCAACAAACAACAGGTTGAATCAACAGTCAGAGTGGGTACCCATCGTCTGGATAAACTGGTGGATATGGTTGGAGAAATGGTTATTGCATACTCCATGATCGCTCAAGACGATATCGTAGCCAAATCCCACAACCATGCCCTTCAGAAAAAAGTAACCCAAACGGGAAAAATAGT
>VMSV01000099.1 GCA_013791935.1 Desulfobacteraceae bacterium
CCTGTTCTCCGGTTTAGAAACCGTTGTTTAAAGGATGGAACCATTTGAATAGATGTTTTGGTCAATTACCTAAATCTGGTGATATTTTCAATGAAAATCATGTATTTATTTTAATACGTGGTAACAATTTGAAACCGTAATAAAAATCAATCGGCCAAAAACTCGAAATCTAACCGCAACAACATCGTTTCTTCAGGGCAATCCCCTTGACATGCTTGAAGACTTCATATAATTTGACCCCAAAAAAGCCCCTCCGGGGCTTTAATACTCTTGAATTTCCGTGTTAGAGGATGATTGAAACCGTATTTTAATATTAAAAAAATGGAATGGTAAATGGGATCGCAAAATTTTGATATAATTCATATGATTTTGAGCGCCGGATTGATGGTCCAGATGGTTCTTTTTATACTGCTGGGTTTTTCCGTCGTGTCGTGGTCGATTATTATTTTGAAATACCGGCTGTTGTCAAAGGCCATCAAAGAGTCTGTTTTATTTACGGATTTTTTCTGGAAAAGCAAGGATTTCTCCGAAGCTTTCGCCAAAGCCAAGGAATTAACCAACAGCCCGGTTTCCAGGCTGTTCCGTGTGGCGTATATGGAATTGAAAAAATTGAGCAAGGCCGGTCTCTCCATGACGAATTCCCAGACGGTGTCAGAGATCGTTTCCATGAACATGAGACAGACCAGCTCAGGCAATGTCAAAAGGGCGATGGAAAGGGCCATCAACATGGAAATCAACAGACTGGCCCAGATGGTGCCGTTTCTGGCCACCACCGGCAACGCCGCTCCTTTCATCGGACTTTTCGGTACGGTCTGGGGGATCATGAACTCCTTTCACGGCATCGGGCTTCGAGGATCGGCAAGCTTGGCCGTTGTGGCCCCCGGAATTTCCGAGGCCTTGATTGCAACCGCCACAGGCCTTGCTGCGGCAATTCCTTCGGTCATGGCCTACAATTATTTCACCCAGAAAATCAGGTTGGTGGAATCGGACCTGCGAAGCTTTGCGGCGGATCTGATGAATATCGTAGACAGAGACATATTGCCCGTGGAGGAAAAATAATAAATGATGACTTCCGGAGATAAAGACGGCTTAATGTCGGAAATCAATGTTACGCCTTTTGTCGACGTAATGCTGGTGTTGCTCATCATATTCATGGTAACGGCGCCCATGATGACCCAGGGTATAAATATCGACCTGCCCCAGGCCAGTTCGGATCCTCTGGAATCTGAAAATGAACAGCTTATGGTTTCCATCAACAAGGACAACCAGGTCTATATCAATGATATTGCGGTTTCCGTTGAAATCCTCAAGGGAAAGCTGGAAAGTATCCTCGTGAATCAAAAGAACCGTGAGGTCTATCTGAAGGCGGATAAAGGCGTTCCTTACGGGGCTGTGATGCGCGTCATGTCTGAAATAAAAAACGCAGGGGTTGAAAAACTGGGCATGGTCACAATGCCCGAGGAATCGGAACCCACTTCAGACAGGCAAAAATAGAGAAAGTCCATGAATGACAATCTAAATGTCGGCAGCTATTTATCCATACAGCCGAGCAGTCAATTTCAGGTGATTTTACCCAGCCTGATGGTGTCTTTTGTTTTGCACATTGTTTTATTTTCGGCGTTTCTTTGGTCCCCCGGCAGCTTTTTTAAAAAGAAAATCAACTTGGCAGCCATCAACGTAAACTTGGTTTCTCTGCCCCAGCATTTTTCAGAGCCCAGTTTGCCCAAGGCGAAAAGCTCTTTAAAAGAGAAAACCAAGCAAGATGACAAACAGCCCGTGGAGAAAGTGAAGACAGCTCCTGTTGTCGCCCCTCCAAAACCGGAGGAGGTTCCGGAGGAGCCGGTAAAAGAAAAGGTATCCCTGAAAAAGAAGACCTTCAAGACCGGAGAGGTGGTTAAAAAGCCCGAAAAGGAAGTTGCGAAAAAGCAGGAGGAACCCTCCAAGAAGCCGACAAAGGAGGAAAAAGCCCCTCAAAAGGAAAATCAGGCCGATTCCGTGGCCAAGGCCCTGGAAAGGATCAAGCAGAATCTGGGCGACACACAACCGGACGATGGGGGCCAAGACACGCCCTATGCCGGGACCGGCCCCGGAGGAGGATCAGGCACCGTTGCCCTTGAGGCCATGGAAATTTATCTGCTCCAGGTCAAGGAGATTTTCAACAGAAACTGGATCTTCTCCGATCAATTGGCGGGTCGGTTCGAGAACATAGAAGCCATTGTGGTTTGTACCATCATGCCAAACGGAAACATCGGGGATGTCTGGTTTGAAAAAAGATCAGGAAATACGTATCTGGACGATTCTGCCTACAAGGCTGTTTTAAAATCAGGCCCGCTGCCTCCGCTTCCACCCGGTATCACCCAGGCCTACACGGCAGGGTATGTGTTTACACCCTCCGGAATCCAATAAAAATACGAACCATTCGTGAATACTTGCGATATGAATAAAGGAACTATAAGAATGAAAACAGTGCGTTGCTTAATTAGCATCATCGGTGGCCTGGTCATTTTCTCGGCAGGGTTTTTAAGCTCTGCCTACGGCTATGATTATATTTATATCACCAACCCTAATATGAAAAAAATACCCCTGGCTATCCCCAAGTTTCAACCGGTGAACAACACGCCCAAAGCAACCGAGTACTGCATAAAATCCGCTGATCTTTTGGAATCCACTCTGGATTTTACAAGTTATTTTAATATCCTGGACAGGAGATCCTTCCTGATGGATCCCAATGGACAGGATCTGCTTCCGAATCGCATCAATTACGGCAACTGGCGGGTTGTGGGAGCCGATCTTCTGATCACCGGCTATATTGAATATACGGATGGCGCCCTTCAGATGGAGTTAAGGCTTTTCGATACGGTGAAAGGAGAAAACCTTATCAGTAAACGATATGCCGGCACAGAAAGCCAGTATCGTCAGATGGTCCGTCTCTTCTGCAGCCATATCATTCAGTACCTCACCAACAAGGAGCCGATTTTCAATACAAAAATTGCTTTCGTCTCCAGGGCCGGAGGACGGGGGGGGAACAAGGAGATCTACACCTGCGATTTCGACGGGTACAATGTCCAGGAGTTTACCCACAATCAGAGCCTGTCGTTGTTCCCTGCCTGGTCGTCCGACGGGCAATGGCTGGCCTACACCTCCCTTAAAAAAAACAACTGGAACCTCTATATCCGGCATGTAAAGGATAACCGGGGGGCGGTTCTTTCCAATGAAGGCATGAATAGTACGCCGGCATGGGTTCCGGGAAGGTTTGAACTGGCCGCGACCCTGTCTTTTTCAGGGGATCAGGAAATTTATATGTTGACCGGAAAGGGTAATATCATTAAAAGATTAACCTACAGCAATGATATTGATACATCTCCAACCTTTTCTCCGGATGGAAACAGGATGGCTTTTGTTTCAAAGAGATCAGGGAGCCCACAAATTCATATCATGGACCTCAATTCCGGTGAATCCAGAAGACTGACCTTTTCCGGCAGCTACAACACCCAACCGGACTGGTCGCCTGAAGGGGACAAAATCTGCTTTTCATCCATGGAAGGTGGGGGAAACGACATCATGGTGATCAATGCCGATGGATCAGGGCAGAAACCACTCACCCGGAATGCCGGAAGCAACGAGTCCCCGTCCTGGTCACCGGATGGAAGCCTGATTGTTTTTTCTTCAAGCCGTGGAGGAGCCACAAAAATATATGTGATGACCGCTTTTGGTACGGACCAGAGGCGTTTACTGGATATCCCCGGTGATCAATCCAACCCGAAATGGTCACCCCGGATAAATAACGATTAGAAAAAACAATTTAAAGGGAATGAATGAGAAGAAGGAGGAGTTATGAAAGGAAGAGTGTGGACCGGAATCATGTTATGTTTGGTGGCTTCAATGATGGTCTTTTCTTTTGGCTGCACAAAGAAATCAACAACCATACCGTCAGTCAACCAGGGCCTGTCCCAGGAAGATCTCGACAGGCAAAGAGCGGAACAGGCTGCAAGGGATGCGGCTCTTGCGGAACAGAACTTGTCCTCCCAGCAGGCGGAAATGATGAGAGCCGCAAGGGAAGGTTTTTCAGCCAATGACATTTTGTTTGATTTTGACAGCGCCATTCTGAATCAGGATGCCATTGCCGTTTTACAAACCAAAGCGGAATGGCTTCGTCAGAATGAGGGTGACATCATTATCGAAGGGCATTGCGATGAAAGAGGAACCAACGAATACAACTTGGCCCTGGGTGACCGTCGTGCCATGAGCGCAAAAACCTTCCTGGTTGATTTGGGAATTTCAGCGGCCAGAGTTAGAACCGTAAGCTACGGCGAAGAAAGACCGATCGACCCGGACAGCAGCGAAGCAGCCTGGATAAAAAACAGGCGCGCTCATTTTGTGGTCATAGAATAATAGAATAGAAGACCTGTTTATTTTTTCTATACCGTTTATATTTCAACCTAATTTGAGTTTCAAACCTGTCCGGCGAGGTTAAGCTCCGCCGGGCAGGCGAAAATTCTTTTAATGTCTGCTGAAATCTGAAACCGGATACAACAAATATGCGTAAAATAAATAGGATACGGATATTTCTTCTTGGGTTTGGAGTCCTGGCATCAGGCTGCGTCACTGGCCAGGACCGTACGGCGGTGCTGGAAAGACACATCGTCTCCGTTGAAAAAAGAATGGCCCAACTGGAAAAAGAACTGGGCGGCGGTAACCCTTCGGGCCTTGAGCAGGACCCGGGCCGGGTCAGCATGCAAAGTAGATTTGCTGAAAACAGGGTGAAGTTTGATGAGCTCAATGGAAGAATCCAGGCCTTAAACGGCAAACTGGAAGAAATTGGTTTCCAGGTGGATCAGAAGCTGGCGAACACGGAAAGCAAAATCGCCAAAACCGATGAGATGACTGCCTTTAATGAACAGCGAATCGCAAGGCTGGAAGATCACCTGAAGCTCCAACCCCTCTCAAAAGGAACAATGCTAAACCCACCGGGCAGCGCCATTCCACCCCCCGGTAATATCGCCACTCCACCTGCTGGCCCGGAACAATTGTCCGAAAACAAACTCTATGAATCGGGAAAACAGGCCTTTGACCAGGGAAATTTTGAAGCTGCAAGGAATTTGTTTGAAAGATTGTTAAAACAGTATCCCAAGTCGGAGAATGCGGATAACGCACAATTCTGGATCGCGGAAAGCTTCTACAAACAGGCCTGGTTTGAAAAATCAGCCCTGGAATATCAGAAAGTCATCGAAAATTACCCCAAGGGAAACAAAATTCAGGCGGCTCTCTTAAAACAGGGGCTTTCTTTTCTCAACATGGGGGACAAGCAAAATGCAAAAATTATCCTGAAACAGCTAACGGACCAATATCCCAAATCCTCAGAAGCTGAAATTGCCAGAGCGAAACTGAAAAACCTGTAAACCAAAAAAATGAGCCCATGGTAAAAATCATCGGAATAGATCCCGGGCTCGCAGCTACGGGGGTCGGGATTATAACGGGGATGAGTACTCGGGTCAAAGCCTTTTCATACGGCGCAATTTACACCACGAGCAAAACCCCTTCGGCTCAAAGATTGAATCTGATTTATTCCAAGCTTGTCCAGGTGCTTCAGGCTGAAAAACCCGATCTCATGGTCATTGAAGATGCTTTCTCCCTTGAAAAATACCCCAAATCCGGCATCAATTTAGGAAAAGTCATGGGAGTTGTCCTGCTTGCCGGTTGCCAGGCAGGGTTACCGGTGATGGAAATCCAGGTGAGGGAAGCCAAACGGATCATCACCGGAAACGGCAAAGCTACAAAAGCACAGCTGGAAGCAGCCGTCCGGAACGTGCTCAACCAATCCAAGGCCATTCGGCCTTTCCATGCGTCAGACGCCCTGGGCCTTGCCCTGGTGGGTTTGTACCGCTTTAAAGAGAAAATAAAGTGATCGGTTATCTGGAAGGCACATTGCTAAAGAAAGAAAATGACCGGATCATGATCCTGGCCGGTCAAGTGGGATATGAGGTGCTGCTCCCGGCCTTTGTAATGGAAACCTTCCAGGACAAGGAGATCGGCGGACATGTGGCTGTCAACATCTATTATCACCAAACGGAAAGGCAACCCAAGCCGGTTCTTATCGGATTCAACCTGGAGGCGGAAAAAGAGTTTTTCCTGCATTTCATAACGGTGGAAGCCATCGGCCCCATTAAAGCCATCAAAGCCTTGAATATGCCCGTGAGGGATATCGCAAGAGCCATTGAGACCAAAGACGTTAAGACGCTAAAAACCCTCAGCGGGATTGGAGAGCGCACGGCCCAGAAAATCGTGGCCTCTCTCCAGGGGAAGATGGATAAATTCGCCCTGATCCGCAAAGAGGATAAGCCCCTGGAAGAAAAGCTTCCTGAGATAGAATTTACCAAGCAGGTGTTCGAACTTCTGGTGAGTCAACTGGGGCATTCCACCAAGGTTGCCAATCGAATGATTGAAGAAGCCATGGGCCGCAGGCCGGATATATCATCCCCTGAGGCCCTGTTTGACGAAGTTTACCGGGGTGAGCGAAACAAATGACGGATGATCTGCTGAAACATTTTTCAACCGGAGATTCCCTGGTCACGGGCGAATGCCTCCAGGAAGACGATGCACCCGAGATTCTGTCCCTGCGTCCTGAAAAGCTCATGGACTACGTGGGCCAGGATGAAGTGGTGGAAACCCTTTTGATTGCCATAGAGGCTGCAAAACAGAGACAGGAACCCATCGACCATGTGCTCTTTCACGGACCGCCCGGTTTGGGGAAAACCACTCTGGCCCATATCATCGCCAATGAAATGGGTACGGAACTCACGGTCACTTCAGGCCCGGCCCTTGAAAAAGGCGGCGACCTCATCGGGATTTTAACCCATCTTGAAACCGGAGACATCCTCTTTGTGGATGAAATCCACCGGACCCCGAAAATGGTGGAGGAATTTCTCTATCCGGCCATGGAAGATTTTGCCATTGACTTTGTTTTCGACAAAGGGATCCATGCCAGAAGCCATCGTTACAAGCTGAACCACTTTGTCATGGTGGGGGCCACCACCCGGGTGGGGTTGCTCTCTTCACCCCTTAGGGATCGGTTCGGCATCATTCGAAGCCTGGAGTTTTACAAACACGAAGACTTGGTTAAAATCGTCATCCGATCTGCCCAGTTGATGAATTTGGAAATCGACAGGGATGGAGCCCATGAACTGGCCAGAAGGTCCAGGGGTACCCCCCGGATTGTGAACCGCTTGTTGAAGCGTGTGAGGGATTTCGCCCAGGTCCGGTCCGACGGCAAGGTGAATCAGAAAGCTGTGGAAGAAGGACTAAAGCTGGAGGGAGTAGACCAGGAAGGACTGACCCCTCTGGACCGGCGGTATCTGGCCACCGTGATTGACTATTACCACGGGGGTCCCGTGGGGATTGAAGCGATTTCCGCCACCCTCCAGGAAGAAACAGACACCTTGGTGGACATGGTGGAGCCCTACCTCCTGAAAATCGGATTCATCATTCGAACCTCCTCGGGTCGAAAAGCCTCGGAAGCCGCTTACAGACACCTGGGCAAAAAAATCCAGGCCAGGTTGTTTTAGGGCCGTGAGTCGTGAACTGGAAAAGATGAAGATCGAGCCTGATCCCCTGGATAAAAGCCAGGAAGAAAATTCGTCAGATCGATTTGAAGGCCTGAAAAATGGGAAAAAGTGACATCCTCAAAAGGCAGGTTCAGTGTTTTTTTCAAAATTTCAAACATGGCAAGATAGTTTAACAGGATCCGCCGGTTCCAGTCCAAACCGAGTTCTTCCACAAGGTCCAAGATCCCGGCTTTGGTTCCTTCCAATTCCAGGAAATTCCCATAGGGCATGGCATCCATCAGAACCAGGGTATCGCCCATCACAAAGGTCTCCCGCCATTTTTCATAGGTTTGGATCGGATGAAAGTCAAGGGCTTCCAGAATCGTTTTCATGGATTCAAAACCGCTCACTTCAACTTCATATTCCGTGAGGGTCTTGAATTGGGTATCCTCAATCGGAGGCTTTGATTTAAAGGTCAGGGTGGCCTTGTCGGCCTGCCGGAGCCTCAGAAGGGCATTTTGTTTCAAAAGCTTCTGATCCAACGTATCCAACCGCAGGTTCTTTTCAAAAACCCGCCCCTGATGGATGGCCCCCAACTTAAAAAGCCTCTCCCTCAGGGGGCCCATCTCTTCAATATAAAATTTCACCTCTGTTTCAAGATGGTTATCCATTTGATGGGTCTCCTCCATGTTCCTCATGATTTCTTCTCCCTATCACCGCCTGGAGCGCAAAACTTTCCTTCATTGATCCGTACTGTGTTTATTAATATGGAACCTTCCCCTTAGGCAATATGAAATCATTTTTTCTTGACCCTATTCTTGATCCGCAATCAATTTTTTCGATTTTTCCCTTGACACTCGGGCAATTTTTCATTAGTAAACACAGATTATTTAACAGACAGGAGTATAAAGCTTTGAAAAAATATACATATAATGCAAAAGATTCAGACAACAAGGGGAAATGGTGGGTCGTCAATGCAGAGGGAAAGGTTCTGGGAAGGCTTGCCACGACCATTGCCTCTGTGTTGAGAGGAAAACATAACCCGCTTTTCACCCCCCATGCAGATACCGGCGATTCCGTTGTGGTGATCAATGCCGAGAAAATCATGTTGACCGGAAATAAACTCGAAGATAAAAAATATTATCGGTACAGCGGGTTTAACGGTGGCTTGAAAACCATCACAGCCGGAAAACTTCTGGAAAAGAAACCGGAAGATCTGATTCGGTTTGCGGTCAAAGGAATGCTGCCGAAAAATAAGCTGGGAAGCAAGATCTTCGGCAAACTCAAAGTTTATGCAGGCAACCAGCATCCCCACGAAGCCCAGAATCCGGAAGACATGAATATTTAGCAGATTTTGCGTTTCAGGCTCATATTTTTTTATAACTGAGGAACCCCATGGAAAAAGAAAAGACGTTATACGCAACCGGCAAGCGAAAAACAGCGATTGCAAGGACCTGGCTTAAACCCGGAACCGGAGAAATTACTGTCAATGGTCACCCGGTGGATGAATATTTCAAGGTGCCAGCTGCCAAAACCATGCTCATGGCTCCCTTGGTGCTTACCAACACGCTGGGAACATTCGATGTCATCCTTCGAGTGACCGGTGGAGGCATCAGCGGACAAGCCGGAGCGGCTCGTCACGGTATCACAAAGGCATTGATTCTGGCTGATCCTGAACTAAGACAGTCATTGAAGCGGGTAGGTTTTGTAAGACGAGACCCCAGGCAGAAAGAAAGAAAGAAATACGGGCAGCGCGGCGCAAGAGCACGTTTCCAGTTCTCGAAGCGTTAATCCTTTCAATTTGCTTTTTTTATTCAAGGGAATGGGTGTTTTTCACCATTCCCTTGTTTTTTTATTTTTTCCCTTGAGCAACAACTCCAATTCCGATATTTTAATTCCAAGACCTATTCAAAACTTCTCCCGGTAAAGACGGGATTGGCCGCCTCGGTATCTTTTTGAATGCAACGTGGAATGAGCCGCTGAAGAACCGGCTTTAATGATTACGGAAAAAAAATGACCGCCTATTTCATCCGCCGATTTTTTCTGATGATTCCCACCTTCCTCGGGGTGACCCTCATGGTATTTGCCATTACCCGATTTGTTCCCGGCGGACCCGTGGAGCGGATTATCATGCAGGCCCAGCAAATGCAGAGCGGGTCAGGGGGTCTTACCGCAAAATCCATTTCAGAAAACCGGGGCCAGCCTCTATCGGAAGATCAGGTTGAGGAATTAAAGCGCTACTATGGCTTTGACAAGCCGATCCTGGTCAGTTATTTCTTGTGGCTGGGCAAGGTGCTCACCGGTGATCTGGGGGTTTCCACCCGGTATTATGATCCGGTTTGGAACATGATCCGGGAGCGTTTCCCCATTTCCCTCTATTTCGGGGTCATTTCCATGATCCTGATCTATGGGGTGTGCATCCCCCTGGGCATCCTGAAAGCCATAAAGCACAAAATGGCATTGGACAATATTTCCTCGGTGATCCTGTTTGTGGGTTATGCCATACCCGGATGGGTGGTGGGGCTTTTTCTTCTGGTTCTCCTGGCTTTCCACTGGGAGGTTTTTCCCCTGGGGGGGTTTGTGAGTGATGATTTCTCCAGCCTTTCATTTTCCGGTAAAATCTGGGATCTTGTCCGGCATACCGTGCTTCCGGTGATCGCCGATGTTGCCGGGGCTTTTACCGTGATGACCTTTTTGGTGAAGAACACCCTCATGGACAACCTGGCCGCAGACTATGTTCGCACCGCCATAGCCAAGGGCTTATCCTTTAAAAATGCGGTCTTCGGCCATGCGCTGAGAAACAGCCTCATTCCCGTGGCCACCCATTTCGGCAACAATGTTTCCATTCTTCTCACGGGGTCGTTTCTGATAGAAAAAATTTTCAATATCAATGGGATGGGGCTGTTGGGATATGAGTCCATCGTGGAAAGGGATTATCCGGTGGTTCTGGGGATTCTGGTGATTTCCTCCCTTCTGCTTCTCATCGGCAATATTCTTTCCGATATCTGTGTCGCCATTGTTGACCCGAGGGTTCAGTTTTCCTGATGCGCCTAAACCCCTTAACCATAAAAAAGATTCGACGCTTCAGATCCATCAAACGCGGATATTATGCCTTTCTGCTTCTTTTCCTGATGATTTTGATTTCTCTATTTTCAGAAGCTTTTATCAACAGCCGTGCCATGCTGGTGAAATATGAAGGCCGTTTCTATTTTCCAATCCCGGGGAATATGATCCCGGGGGCAACCTTCGGACTGGATTACGATTACGAGACCCAATACCGGGAGCTTTCAAAAATATTCAAGGCGCAAGACAACGGGAACTGGGTTTTGATGCCCCTTGTACCTTTCAACCCCTACGAAAATGATTTGAAAGATGGGCAATACCCTCCCTTTGCCCCGGATTTCAAGAACCGCCATTTCTTGGGCACGGACAATGTGGGAAGGGATGTGCTGGCCAGACTGGCCTATGGATTCCGAACGGCCATTTTCTTTTCCCTGGTTCTTCTGGTGGTCAACTACGCCGTCGGGGTGAGCATCGGCTGCGCAATGGGGTATTTCGGCGGCAAATTCGATCTTTTTTTCCAGAGGATTATTGAAATCTGGTCCAACGTTCCTTTTTTATACATTGTGATCATCCTGTCCTCCATCATGATTCCCAATTTTTCCATGCTCATCGGTATCATGGCGTTTTTCGGATGGATGGGCATGACCTGGACCATGCGTACCCTGACCTACAAGGAAAAAGCCAGAGAATATGCCCTGGCGGCAAGAGCTCTGGGGGCTACGGATACCAGAATCATCTTCAAACACATTCTTCCCAATACCCTTTCGGTGATCGTGACCTTTGCTCCGTTTTCCGTGTCCAGCGGCATCATCGCCCTGACCTCCCTGGACTTTTTGGGGTTCGGCCTGCCGCCCCCCACACCGAGTTGGGGGGAGTTGCTTTCCCAGGGATGGGCGAACATGGGTGCTTACTGGATTGTGGGGTCTGTGATCTTCGCCATGACCCTCACCCTGCTCTTGGTCACATTCATCGGGGAAGCGGTACGAGAGGCCTTCGACCCGAAACTGCACACCACCTATGAGTAAAGAAACGCACTGACAAAGACGATTCAAAACAAGGTGATATCCTATGAAAACGAAAAATGGTTCAAGACGAATATTTGGCATTCTACTCCTGACCCTGCTGATCCTTGGGGGATCTGTCTTTCTTTTCTCCTGCGGAAAGGAGCAGGAGAATAAAACAAAAGAAAAGAGCGATGCACCTCTTGCTTCCAAAGCCCCTGCGAAAACGACAAGCATGGAGAAGAGTCCCACGGCCAAACTGCCCGAAGAGATTGAATGGCTCACCAATGATTCGGACCCGGTGTTTGGTTCTCCAAAGGCGATCAAAGGGGGAACCCTTCATGAAACCGTATTAAGCTTTCCCATGACCCTTCGGCTGGTGGGACCGGATTCCAACGGCAGTTTTGCAGGGGTTCTTCGAAGCAATCAACTGAGCCTCATCGGAATTCATCCCAACACCTTGAACATTGTCCCGGAGCTGGCCACCCACTGGGCTTATGGCAAAGATAAGAAAACCATGTATTTCAAGCTCAATGAAAAAGCCCGGTGGTCCGACGGCCAGCCCGTCACCGCGAATGATTATGCCTACACCCTGGAATTCATGCGATCCAAATACATCGTGGCCCCCTGGTATAACGATTATTATACCAAGGAAATCGACCGGGTTATCGTGTATGATGATTACACCCTTGCCGTAGTGGGCACCAAGGCTGAACCCGATCTATATTTAAAACTGGGCATGGCTCCTACGCCCCGGCATTTTTTCGGTGAACTCAACGCGGATTTTGTCAAGAAATACAATTGGGAAATTGAACCCAACACCGGGCCCTATCAGATTGAGAAGTTCGAGAAAGGAAAGAACCTCCGGCTGAAACGGAAACAGGACTGGTGGGCCGCAGACCTCACCTATTTTAAAAATCGTTTCAACGTGGATGAAGTCATTTTTGAAGTGGTGAGGGACACCAATATCCAGTGGGAGTATTTCAAGAAGGCCAGGCTGGACTCCTTTGGAATGACCATTCCCCAGTACTGGCATGAGAAGTCCGATACCGGTGTGGTGAACAAGGGTTATGTGCATAAGATCTGGTTTTATAACGATACCCAACGCTCGGCCCAGGGCCTGTGGCTGAATCAGGACCGGGAGATCTTTAAAGACCCCGACGTGCGCTATGCATTCGCCCACGCCATGAATATTGAAAAAGTCATTGAACAGGTTCTGAGAAACGACTACGAACGCCTGGAAAGCGGTTTTGTGGGATATGGCCCCTATTCAAACAATACCATCCGGGCCAGACGCTATGACCTGGAAAAGGTCAAGGAATTAATGACCGCCTCGGGCTGGCACAGGGGAAATGACGGCATATGGGAAAAAGGGGATCAAAGGTTCAGTGTGGAGGTGGTTTATACGGTGGATGAACATACGGCAAGGCTTGTGGTCTTGAAGGAAGAGGCCAAGAAGGCCGGGGTGGAGTTGAACCTCCAGAAGCTGGATGCCTCTGCCTCGTTTAAAAAGGTTCTTGAAAAAAAACATGACGTGGCCTGGATGGGTTGGAGCACGTCCCTGAGGCCCCAGTTCTGGGAACATTTTCATTCCATCAATGCCCACAAACCCCAGACCAACAACATCACAAATACGGATGATCCGGAAATGGACAAGCTCATCGACGCCCACCGCAATTCTCTGGATGAAAAAGAACGGATCACCCTTTCTCTCAAAATCCAGGAGAAAATTCATGAAATCGGGTGCTTTGTTCCCACCTTCATGGTCCCCTATGTCCGGGAGGGATATTGGAGATGGTGGCGCCTGCCCGATGTCCCGGGGACCAAACAGACGGAAAGCCTTTTTGATGCATTCAGCAGCAGCACAGGAGGCTTGTTCTGGTACGATAAAGACCTTCATGACCAAACCCTGTCCGCCATGGAATCCGGACAGACCTTTGATCCAGTGACCCGAACGGACGAAACCTATCGCATGAAGCCCTGAGGAATTGAATTGTGAATCCCATTCTATCCATTGAAAACCTGGCCACCTCCTTCCATACGGATGAGGGAAGAATTCAGGCGGTCTCCAATGTGAGCTTTGAGGTTCATAAAGGAAAAACCTTGGGCCTGGTGGGGGAATCGGGGTGCGGAAAAAGTGTTACGGCCCTGTCCATCATGCGACTTTTGCCCAAGCCTTCGGGGATCATCGATTCGGGACGGATTCTGTTCCAGGGAATGGACCTTGCCGTTCTTCCGGCCCGGGAGATGCAAAGCATTCGGGGAAAACGCATCGCCATGATTTTTCAGGAACCCATGACGGCTTTGAACCCTGTGCATCGCATCGAAAAACAACTGGGGGAAGTGTTCCAAATCCATTTTCCGGAAATGGGGAAAAAGCAGAAAGCGGAGGAAGTTCTTTCCCTGCTCAACAGGGTGGGCATTCCCAATCCCGAAGGGTGCGCAAAAGCCTATCCCCACCAGATTTCAGGAGGCATGCGCCAACGAGTGATGATTGCCATGGCCCTGGCGGGGAAACCGGAAATTCTCATTGCCGACGAGCCCACCACGGCCCTGGATGTCACCATTCAAGCCCAAATCTTGGAACTCATCAAATCCCTTCAGGAAGAAACCGGCATGGCCGTGATTTTCATCACCCATGATCTGGGCGTTATCGCCGAGGTCTGTGATGAGGTTGTGGTGATGTATGCCGGTAAAATTGCCGAAAAAGCCAGGGTGAAGGATCTTTTTTACAACCCGGCACACCCCTATACCCAAGGCCTGCTGTCCTCCATTCCAAGGCTGGATTCCAAGAGAAAGTCCAAGTTGAGCATTATTCAGGGCATGGTACCCAATCTTGCGGATCTACCAAAAGGATGCCGGTTTGAGAACCGATGCCCCATGGCCATGGGCCTGTGCAAGTCCGAACCGCCGGACATCCTGCAGATCGGCGATTCCCATTGGGTGAGCTGTTATTTATTTGAAAAGGGAAACCGGAATGAATGAGTTCTTGCTTGAGGTGGAAAACCTGAAAATCCATTTTCCGGTCCTTGGAGGAATTTTTCAACGCAAAATCGGAAATGTTTTCGCAGTGGACGGTGTGTCTTTCCACGTCCGGCCTGGTGAAACCCTGGGGGTGGTGGGGGAATCGGGCTGCGGAAAAACCACCCTGGGTAGAGCCATCCTTCGGCTCTACCGGCCAACGGAAGGCAGCGTGACATTCAAGGGCAGAGACATCTCCGGTTTGCGGGGAAAGGAAATCCGTGAAATCCGAAAAAATCTTCAGATGATTTTCCAGGACCCCTTTGAGTCCCTGAATTCGCGCCATACCATCGGAGAAATCCTGGAAGAACCGTTTATTATTCACAAAACCGGAACGGCCACGGAACGACGGGATAAAATCGCTCATCTGCTGGAAAGGGTGGGAATGACCCCCCGGGTGCTGAATCGTTTTCCCCACGAATTCAGCGGGGGCCAGCGCCAGAGAATCGGTATCGCAAGGGCCATTGCCCTGAATCCCGAGCTGGTGATCTGCGATGAGCCGGTTTCCGCTCTGGATGTATCCATCCAGTCCCAGATCCTGAACCTGCTCATGGATCTTCAGAAGGAATTGACCCTGACCTATCTTTTCATCGCCCATGATCTTTCGGTGGTCAAACACGTGTCGGACCGGATCATGGTGATGTACCTGGGCAAAATAGTGGAATACGCCCATGCCGACGATATCTATGCCCGGCCTCTGCACCCCTACACCCGGGCGCTCATATCCGCCATTCCCATCCCTGATCCTTCGGCCAAACAGCAGAGGATCATTCTGAAGGGAGATCCGCCCTCCCCTGCCAATCCCCCTTCCGGATGCCGGTTCCATACCCGGTGCCCTTTGACCATTGAATTGTGCAAAGAACAAGAGCCTGCCTTGGAACTTTTCAAGGGGCAGGATTCCCACCTGGTGGCCTGTCACCGGGCGGAAGAAGAAGGCCCGCTATAAAATAATAAAAAACCTCCCGAGCTTGGAAAAGCCAGGGAGGTTGGTCGTATATTTTTTTCTATCGTATTCTATGGAATCAATATCAATGGGATAACTTTTCATCCACGGTTTCGGGTTCCACAGAGGGAGTTTCCTCCTCAGGATTCATCTTTGCGATCATCGACTTTACGCCGTCCAGCTTGCTATCGATCAACTGGATTTTTGCCTCATCCAAGTCAAGCCTCTTTGCATCACTGAGATAACTTAGGGCGGCTTCAAGGTTTTCAGGGGTTCCATTTTTTATAGCGATTTCGGCCTTATTCAGCAGCACCGTAAAATCAATGGCCGTCAATCTTGCGAGAACCTCTTTTTCCAGTTCCGGGGTAACCGCGTAAGCTTTTGCCAGGGTTAGACTGGATTCGATGCTATTAAAGTCCGGTATTCCGGGAACATTATAGAACCTGTCCGCCTGATTAAGAAAGTATTTGGCCACAAAAGGAAAAATATCCTCCCGGGATCCGGCGCTTTTGATTCCTTCAGGCAATTGAGCCCCCGGAAGGACCATGAGCTTATTCTCTCCATTGGGTGAGAATTTTCCCTGCCAAAGCTCCGCATTATTACCTTTGGCTTTCAAATGGAAAGTGTTCATATTGGAATAGCTCACCATCACCAGATAAAGAATAACCATTACAAAGGCTCCCAAGGCAATTTTCATAACTTTCTCCTGGGGGTCCGGATTTTTTTTCGGTGCCGGTGTTGGCGCCTTTTTTTGAGCTGAAGCGGCTTTCTCGGCAGTAGCCTTCTCGGCGGCAGCTTTCTCAGCGGCGGCCTTCTCAGCGGCGGCCTTCTCGACAGCGGCCTTCTCGGCGGCGGCTTTCTCGGCGGCGGCTTTCTCGGCGGCGGCTTTCTCGGCGGCGGCTTTCTCGGCGGCGGCTTGCTCGGCGGCGGCTTTCTCGGCGGCGGCGATTACGTCCGCCATGCTGAATTTCCTGAACAGAATGGTTTGTATTTTCTCGATTTCTTCCGAAGATTTACCGGTAAAAAAAGGCGGCGACACGTAATTGGCATAGGTCTTTTCAGCAACAGGTTCCGCAATCCCCCTTCCCTTGTCCAGGGATTCAAATTTTTTAAAAATAAGTTCCTTAAGGGTTATTTTTTTTGGTGGAGAAGCCTCTTTTTCTTTTTCTGCAGGCTTAACCTTTTGGGATGTTTTTTTATCAGGGGTTGTTTTTGCAGGTGCTTTTGCCTTTACAACCGGCTTTTCTTCAACGGTTTCCTTGTCGCCAGTTTTTTTCTTTTTGGAAGTGGATTGGATTAAACTTTTTTTCCCCATTTGAACCTCATGCTAATTATGATATGTTTTGTTACAAGCCATTGTTTTCAAAAATATTAAAAAACATATAGAAGATACACGGGTATTTGTAAATAATTTTTTCCGAATGACACACAGGGGTTGGATATTGGAAAATTCACAAAAAATAGCGAGACTTCAAGAAGTGATCCGTAAATACGGGAAAATGCTCATTGCTTTCTCAGGAGGGGTGGACAGTTCCCTGCTTCTGGCAGTGGCATGGGAGGTCTTGAAGGATAATGTTTTGGCGGTCACGGGTGTTTCTCCCATCCATCCGAAAAGTGAAATTGAAAAAGCCATACGGTTTGCAAAAAGCCTCGGGGTTAGCCACAGGGTCTTGCCTTCCCATGAAATGGACCTTGCCGACTTTCTGGAAAACAACCCCGAAAGGTGTTATTTCTGCAAGAAAAGCCTTGTACTTGATTTGCAAAAAATCGCCGAGGCAAACAGCATCCCCCATATCGCCGATGGTTCAAATCTTGATGATTTAAAAGATTATCGGCCCGGTTTCAAAGCTGCCAAGGAACTGGGGATCGTCTCCCCTTTGGTGGAGGCCGGGCTGACAAAAAAGGATATTCGGAATCTATCCAAGGACATGGGCCTTGAAACCTGGGATCAACCTTCCCAGCCCTGTCTGGCCACCCGGCTGCCTTACGGCACACCCATCACCGAAGATGTTCTGCTCAAGGTAGCCCGGGCCGAAGAAGTCCTTTCAAGCCTTGGAATTCCCGTCTCCAGGGTTCGGCATCATGGTGATCTCGCCAGAATCGAGGTGCCTGCGGAGGTTTTTCAGGAGATCATGAAGGAGGAAGCCCGGCGTTTAATATTGGACAAATTCAGGGAAATCGGATACCTGTATATTGCCTTGGACCTCGGGGGTTATTTTCAGGGAAGCATGAACCGGGCTTTTGCGTAAGACCCATGGGCCTGCCGGATAGAAAACATCATGGAACCAACAAACAACCATCCATTCCAATTCTGTCCGGATTGCGGACAGAAAAACCCGGACTTTCATGCAGACCGGTCCATTTCATGCAAAACCTGCGGATTCCGTTATTTTTTGAATACCGCGGCAACAGTAGCAGCTCTGATTGAAGATAAAAATGGAGCGCTGCTTTTGTGCAGTCGCGCTGAAGAACCCGGCAAAGGATTGCTGGATCTGCCCGGAGGCTTCATTGAATTCAACGAAACCGCCGAAGAGGCAGTACGCCGGGAGGTTAAGGAGGAATTGAACCTCGATATTGAGGACCTGGTATACATGGGTTCCATGCCGGGAAATTATGTTTACAATGGATGGCGCTATGAAATTTTAAATATGATTTTTCATTGCCGTGTAAACAATTTCCGCCGGATCAAAGCCAATAGCGATGTTGCGGATTATCGGTTTGTTGATAAAGGCAAACTCGATCTTTCTGAAATCGGTCTTGAATCCATAAGAAGCATTTTAAAGAAATATTATAAACCCAGTTGAAAAACGATTGGTTCACAGGAGGCGATATATGAAACACATGATCATGGGTTTGGCAATGGCTGTTATGGTTTTCTCTGCAGGATGCGTTCCCCTCGCTCCCCTCATCGTGGGAGCCGGGGC
>VMSV01000256.1 GCA_013791935.1 Desulfobacteraceae bacterium
CCAGGGGGAATATCAGGGAAAGGGTGTGAGTGGCAGGGGATGGTAGTGAACAGGCATGCCTGTTCACTACGTTGGGGCAAATCCCGTTGACTCCTGAATACTGGCTTCTGGTTACCTCCCTTATCCCACCCGCGCGCTTTGCGCACCGTCCACGGGCAGAAGTACTCCTGAAATGAACTTGGCTTCATCCGATGCCAGAAACAGGGCCGCATAGGCCACATCCCATGCGCTTCCCATACCGCCCTTCAAGGGCACCCGGCCTTCCCTCTGCTTGATCAACTCGTTTTTATCCACACCGGTGGCTTTGGAAATACCGTCAATGGCCATGGGGGTGTTCATCAGCCCCGGCATGATGGCATTGGCCCGAATGCCGTGGCGCGCATAGTTGACGGCAACAGACTGGGTCAAGGCGTTCATCCCTGCCTTTGACGCCCTGTAGGCCAGCATGGGCGTGGAAGAGATGGCGGCAATGGAAGACGTATTGATCAAGGCTCCGCCCCCCTGTTCCTTCATCACGGGAATGACAAAACGATACATATAGTAAAGGCCCTTAAGGTTGATATCAAAAACCGTGTCCCACCGCTTCGGGGGCATGCCCAGGGAATTGCTGGCATCCCCTGTGCCGATATTGTAAACAAACACATCCATCCGGCCGAAAAGCGCCATGCATTTTTCCACCACTTTCTCGCAATCTTCGATATGGGTGGCGTCGGCTTTAAAGGAAACCGCCTCACCCCCCTCTTTTTCAATCTGTGCCCGAGTTTCTTCGGCAGCCTCAAAAGATCGGTCCACCAGCATGACTTTTGCGCCCTCCCGGGCGAAAAGAACAGACATGGCCCGGCCGTTTCCAATGGTTTCACCAGGGGTCTGGCCGGCGCCGATGATCACAGCAATTTTTCCTTCAAGTCGTTTTGCCAATTTAGCCTCCTTAAAATAGTGTGAATTTTTTCCTGCACAAAGCAACTACCCCCAGTTTTCCCTTAAAATCTCCTGAAGGAGCGCAATCCGTTCCGGTCCGATTTTATTCGACAGGTCGCTTTCCATTTTCAGGCGTATTCCTTTGATTTCCGACCAGAGCTTTTTTCCCTTTTCGGTCATTTCGATCTCTTTTGCACTCCGGTTGCTTGGGGATTCCACCAGTTTCAGCATGCCGTGTTTCACCAGGGAAGACACGGTTTTCTGAACGGCCTGCCGGCTGATATCCAGCCATTTGGCCAAGCTTGAAATGGTGATCACATTCCCTCGCATCAACCCGAATATTCTCAATTGGGGAATGGTGAGAAAATGATACTCGGTTTGTTTGATCTTTTTGAGCAAGCGTCTTTCAAAGAGATTGAACCGATAGTACAACAAGGCCTGCAGATCCATCATCAGATCAGGCCGGGGCTCATGTGTCAATTTAGTTGACGGTTTCGAATTCGTCAAGCATTACCTCCATGGGTTTTGGCAACCTTTTGGTTTGCAGTGGGCAACCTGTGCTTTTGGTTGATATGAAATAACAAGGATGAGCGGGAATGAAAGGGATTGTACAGGGGATCTCCGATGAGCACCATTCGCCAGGACAAATAGGGTGTGGCGGCAAAATAACATTCAACAAGGCTCAGATGCCCGTCCGCAAGAAGCCCGAAAAAAATATCGGGCACGGGAAACGCCTGGACATAGGGTTCGCTGGTGGGCCCCACGCAGGCAGCAACACCCTCTTCCAGCATGCGCTTGCACCAGACCTGACTTCCAGGATTTCGCAGGGTGGAGCATTCTGCGCTTGCGATGTGATACGCAACCGCACCTTTTTGCCATTGAAAGGCGTCCACATACTTTCCCAGGCTGTACCAGCCGCAATACAGGGCGGCGTTGGGGCATTGCCCGGGGGCAAACAAAGCCTGTCCATCATCCAGAACAACGTTCATTCCGTTTTTTCCGCGAAGGTAGTCCGCTGCCAGGTGAAGGGCCCGGTCATAAAAGGCATACCCATCCACCTTTTTCCCCGGCTCGGGCTTCGGCCATCGGGCATCGAAATAGGCGGTACCCGAAAGCCCTTTGGTTTCCGTTTCCAGGCTATCGTCTATCATGCGTCGGACCATCTCGGGGGTGGGTCCATCCAGGCGACTCACCATCAGAACTTCATCGGATGAAACGGGCAGCTTCTCCAGCTTAAAATCTATAAAATGGGGATTGGGAATCCATCCTTCCAGAGGATAACCTTCCTTTTTCACCAGGGCAAGCTCGGAATCCAGAGCGGATTCCTGATCTTCTCTGGAGAGAGCAGCCAGTTGTTTCTGAAGGTTTTCCAATTCACCCTCAAGCGCTTTTTTGGATTCAGCAGGGTCGTCTTTTGCAGCCTTGAAACGATGCTTCAGTGCCTGGCTCCGCCCAACCAGATCTTCATGCTCTTTTTTCTCTTTCCCGTTCATTTCAGAGGGTTTTATTTTTAGAGGCACGCCGTATAGGGTGACCAGGCAGCGAATTTTTTTCCCCGGATCTTTTTCCCTAAGGTATTTCCGAACCATGGGAACAATTTTGTCGTGATAATCTCCACGGGAACACTCCTCCTTGTCGGTTACCCACAAATGCAAAAGGTTGGAATCCGGAATGTTCCGCTTATCCATGTAATACTTCGCCAGGCCCACGCTTTTGGCCGCATTGCGGTTTGCGATCACCAGAATTTCGCCGGGCTCAAGGCCGTAACAAAAGGTCTGAAAAATGAGAAAAAACAATATGAACAATTTATTAAACAAATCTCATTTCCTACTGTATATTCTTCACAAACAAGCCCCTGGGTTTGGGCCTGAATCACCTATTCGGCATACTCTGAAACAATACCGGCCCAAGTTTTTTCTATTTCCGGCAACAGTTTTTGAAACGCCTCCTTTTCCGTGGATACCCTTAAATCATCCACAGCATCCGAGCTGCTCCATACGCTTGCTTTTTTGCTGGCCGAGGTGGTGGCTTCGGCAACTCCGAAAAGATATTCCGTACGGACATCAAAATAAGCGGCTGAAACCGTGGTCGTGACCGTGACCGTTTTGTTTTTCAGAAAGCCCAAGGAAATCACATTGAGAGGCGCGAACTTTTGTTCGCCTGCATGAAAGGAGGTGTCAAAAGTGTAAACAAGCAGGATATCGGCCTTCAGTCTTGCCGAGGCCTCCCGCAACTCCTTGAGTGACCCCAGATTGGCAGGAAGCAGAATGCGGTTTAAAGGGGCAATTCCGGTAACTTCAGGCAATTTAGCCAGCCTCTCGAAGTCTTGTTCCGATTCCACTTCCCGCGTGGTCACCACACTGTAGCGGCCCGACCCGAAACTTTCAACTCTTTGGGATTGATATCCCGAAGCCTGTATTCGTGCCACGGAAATGTTTGCGGGAAAAGAGGCTGCGGGCTCCTTCGACATCAGCTCATTGATGTTCGCATCCGCAAGATTGCTGATATGAACGCTCCCCCCCGGCGTGGTATAATAGGACGCACAGCCGGAAAGGATAATGACACACCCTACCAAAAGCCCTTTCAATACATTCATCCTTCCTCCTTTATTTCATCGGGGTTATCCATCGACTTCGCTTCTCAGTTTTTCGATCTGTTTCAAGAGCTCGTCATATTGATCTTCAAGAGCCAGAAGATCCATCATCACCGGAGGTTTTACGGAATGGGCCGGAAGCCGTTTTTTGGTTTCAGCAATTTCTTTTTCAAGAATTTGAAGCTGTTCTTTCAATTCTTCCAAAGTTGTCATTGCCGCTCCTGAATTCAGGGATCACGATCCAATCTCTTTTCGATGAAAACCCGCCACCGTTAACGTCACGATCAAAAGAATAAAAAAGGAAACATTTAATAGCGGGGGAATGGAGCCCATGTTATGGAATTGGCTTTGGCCGAGAATGGAATCTGCATAGGCCTGCACCATAAATACCTTGGGAAATAAAATTCGCCATAGGGCGGGTTCCATGGAGCTTGCCGAAGGGGCCACGGATCTTGCAAGATCACTGGTGAAAATCTGATACCCGCCATCGGAGATAAATCCGACAAAGAGCATCCCCAGGGTAAACAGAGCACTGATGAAATCCGGCATAAAAAGAGATAAAAAGCAGACGCATGCAATGACAAAAAGAAGGTTGACGGAACAGACCAGGGACGCGGTGAGATATCCCGGAATAACCCCTCCTGTTTTTGCCCACACGGTTAAGAAAATCGTCAGGTGAAGAATGAACATGAAAACAAAACCAAGGCCCCAGGTCCCCAGCATCCGGCCGAGAACATAGTGCCATCGGAAAACCGGGCCGGAAAGAAACAAGACCATGCTTCCATCCTCCTGGTCACGGGAGAATATTTTCATGGAAAGCAGGGCAACCATGAGAAACATGGCAACAGCAATCAGGTGGAAAACAACTTTTGAAACAACCCAAGCTACCGTTGTGCTATCCAGCATTTTGCCGTTCACCGAATATCCGCCGTCGTAGCATCCCCGGATCATGAGAATAAACAGGATGGAAACCGCCAAAAGTACATAAAAGCTTTTATGCCGCATCTGGTCCCATAGGGTATAGGCCGCAATTTTTAGAATGTTATTCATTTTCCCGCTCTACATATCGAATAAAAACATCTTCCAAGGTTTCGTTTTCCTTGACGATGGCGTGAATGGAATCCTTGATCAGGATTTTGCCTTTATACAGGATGGCGGCTGTTTCACAGGTTTTTTCAACCTCTGAAAGCAGATGGGAATTCAGGACCACCGTCCCCCCTTGTTCACGAAAATGCTCAATAATTTTTCGGACATCCCGAATGCCGATGGGATCAAGACCTGCGATGGGCTCATCCAGGATAAGCAACTCGGGCTCTCCCATCAGGGCGGCTGCCAAACCGATTCGCTGTTTCATCCCCTTTGAATACGCCGAGGCTTTTTTCTTTTCCTGCCCGGTCATGGAAACCATTTCAAGAACCCGCAGGCTTTCACTCTTTGCGTCCGCTCCGGTCAATCCCATCAAAGAAGCATGCCGCAACAGGTATTCCCGGCCGGAAAGATGCGGTGGGATCCTGTGCTGTTCAGCAACATACCCCACGGTCTTTCTGGATTCCGGGTTGGATACCGGCACATCATGAATGGTCAGAGCGCCTTCGGAGGGAGGGATGAAATCCAGAAGCATTCGAACGATGGTCGTCTTTCCGGCACCGTTGGGACCGAGCAATGCAAACGACTCCCCCTGGCTAACCGTGTAGGAAACATTATCCACGGCAGTATAGGCACCGAAATGTTTTGAAACCGATTCAAGTTTGATCATGTCAACTCAATCATCAAAATCTTTGTGTGCATAAATTTTTCAGCCTTTTTTCTGTATGATGAATGAAATTCCGACGCCAAACTCGTGGCAGCTGTTCGAACTATCCTGCTGGCTTGAACATCGCCAGCTCCGCCGCCACATCCTTCATGCGATCGGATATCGGAATGTTCTGGGGGCATTTGTCCAGGCATTCCCCGCATTCAATGCAGAATTCCGCCGCTTCTCCATTGGGGACCATGCGTTTATGGTAGAGCTGAATGTTGCCGTCCTTGAAATTCTTCTGGGACCCGTACACCCGGATATAGTTGAGCAGAAGAAGATTGGTGGGAATATCCACCTTGTTCGGGCAGGGCATGCAGTAACCGCAGCCGGTGCAGTAAAGATCTTCCAAGCCCTTGATCTGGCCCAGCATGGCGTTGACGTCTTCTTTTTCGATTTGGGACAAAGGCTCGTCGTGATCGGCGGTTTTTGCGTTTTCTACGATCATTTCCAGGGTGTTCATTCCCGAGAGGGCCACCCCCACATGGGGATTGGCAAAAACGAATCTCAGGGTAAGTTCCGCAAGGCTTCTGCCTTCCCGGGGTTTGAGTTCGCTTAAAAAAGTGATCCTGCCTCCCCCCACAGGCCCCATGATGGTGACCCCCATGCCTTTTTCCGCTGCGTTGGCCATGGCCGCCTCATTGTAGCGGTGGAGAAGATTGTACTGGACCAGCATGGATTCAAATTCCCCGGTATCGATGATTTTCATGATGTTGGCCGGAGTGTCATGGGAGGAGAAGCTGATGTGGCGAATGAGCCCTTCCTCCTTGGCCTTTCTAAGATCGTCCATGTAGCCTTTGGGCTTGGCCTTGTACTGGTAAACATTCCAGCTCAACCCGTGGATGTGGTAGAAGTCGATATAGTCAGTTTTCAGTTTTTTCAGCTGAACATCCAGGCGTTTTCGGTATTCGCCGGGCTCCGTGTTCATGGGGTTTTTGGTGGAGACGTAGAGCTTGCTCCGATCCCTTCCGGCAATGGCTTCCCCCACCACCTTTTCGCTGGTTTCATTGAGATAGGCCCAGGCCGTGTCGATATAATTGATGCCCGCATCCAGGCCTTTTTGAATCATGGGCACACTTTTTTCCATATCCACCTGAAGATTTTCCCCTTCACCGGTCATGGGCAGGCGCATGGCCCCGAATCCCAGAATGGAAACATTGGCACCGGTATTTCCGAATTTTCGGTATTTCATTTTCTTCCTCCCTTTGGATGGGTTAAAGGTTTCACAGAAGACGGAGAATCATTTTCCTTTAAACACAGCGGGCCTTTTCTCCCGGAAGGATGCAACCCCTTCTTTGTTGTCTTCCGTCACGCCCGCCAGTTTTTGAAGCACGGATTCCAGTCGCAGTTGCTGGGCAAACGTATTATCCAGGCTTTCCCAATAGGCCTTTCGCATGAGGCTGAGGGCAACCGTCGGTCCTTTGGCCAGTTCTTCGGCGAGATGAAGGGCTTCTTCCCTTAACTGGTCATCGTCCACCACCCGGTTGATCAATCCCCATTCCAGGGCCTTTGGGGCAGGCAAACGTTCTCCGAGCAAGGACAGCTCAAGGGCCCGCTTGTGTCCGATGAGACGCGGAAGCATATACGTGGCCCCGCCATCCGGGATCAGGCCGATCCGTCGAAAAGCCTGAAGGAAAAACGCCGATCGGGCGGCAACCACCAGATCCCCCATCAGGGCCAGGCTCATGCCGATGCCCGCTGCAGCCCCGTTTACGGCAGTGACGATCGGGAAGGGCAGATCCCTGAGTCTTAAAAACAAGGGGTTGTAACTGTCGTCCATAGTACTCCCCGATTTCCTGACCCCCATGCCTCCGAGGTTCGCACCGGAACAGAACCCCCTTCCGGCCCCTGTGATCAGCAGGCAGCGTATGCCATGATCGGGTTCTTCCAGCCTGCCCAGGGCATCCCTGAGCTCGTCAATCATCAAGGGAGAGATGGCGTTTAATACTTCCGGATGGTTCAGGGTTAAAATCCCCACAGCGTTTTTTACTTCAAGGGTAATGCGTTGGTAATCCATAGTCTTCTCCTAAGTTCTCTTGATTGTTATTAACCCGGTAGGCAACAATCCATTTTTATCACCCCCATCCCGACCTCCCCCGTCAAAGGGGAAGGGGCATCGAGGATATTGCCTGGATTAAAAAAATGGGATCAAACATTCGTCATTACTTTCTTCCATGCTGGAAGGAAAGGGCTTTGGGTGGATTGATAATTCGGTTCCCGGAAAAAGCAATACATTTGCCAACCGAATAAGCCTCGGGAATCCGGTTGTAGATTTTCTCAAAGGTTTCTGGAAGACAGGAAAACAGGAGTTCGTAGTCTTCCCCCCCGGACAGGGCCATATCCATGGCTTTCCCGAGGTCGGAATCACACCAGGCGAGGAGATCCGGATGCAGGTATTTCGGGTCCAGCTCAAGGAAAATGGAAACCCCCGAAGCTTCGGCCATGCGGGTCGCGTCCCCGGCCAAACCGTCCGAGATATCCATGACGCAGGCCACGTTAAAGCCTTCCAGAATTCTTGCCGCATCAAACCGGGCTTTCGGGCTCTTGAAACGGCCAACCAGCTCCGGAATAATTCTTTTCCCGGCCAGAAGTGATTCCAGCCCGGCCCTGGCCAGGCCCAGAGGACCCGTGCAATACAATCCATAGCCGGGTTTGGCGTTTGCGCGCAAAGGCATGGAATCCGATCTTGCCTGGCCCACGGCAAACAGATCCAGGGACAGCTGATCAGCCCCGGAAATATTTCCCCCTCCCAGCTCGCAATCATACTGCAAAAGGGCATTTTCCATGCCTGCATACAGGGCTTCAACCGTTTCATCGGAAACAGAAGGCGGAAGCCCCAGATTGACAAAAAGACAAACCGGATCGGCATAGGAGGCGGCCAGATCACTTAACGTGATGGTAACGGCTTTTTCTCCGACTTCTTCCGGAGTCTGCCAGGAGAAACTGAAATGAACGTTCTCCCGCTGGGTATCCGTGGTGATGACCGGCCGGGACAGGGTTTGCAGCAAGGCTGCATCATCTCCCGGAGGAATCACCAGTCGGGATCGGGACAGCTTCGGGTCTGAAACCCTTTGGAGGAGTTTGCCAATGAGCAGAAATTCATCCGACCAAGGGCTGTTCAAACGTAACCGTTCCGTGCAGCCACAGAGGACGCCGAGTTCTTTTGCCGCTTGCACCGGGTTTTTGGAACGGGATACAGCACTGATCAAAGAGATCCCTGAAGCCCCGTTCAAGAAGCAGTCCCGGGCGTTGGTGCGGTCAATCCCCCCGATGGCCACCACCGGAAGGGAAGACGCTTTAACCACCGCTTTCAAGCCTTGAAGCCCGATGACGGATTTGGCGTCGGGCTTGGTTCCGGTGGGAAAAACCGGCCCGGCTCCCAGGTAGTCGCAGGGAGTGAGGTCGGTTTTCTTCAGTTCATCCAGGGTGGAAACCGAAACCCCGAGAATGGCGGCCGGACCCAGGATCTCCCTGGCCAGGGCCGGAAGGTCATCGGACTGGCCCAGGTGAACCCCGTCGGCCCCCACAGCCTTGGCCAGAACCATGTCATCGTTGATGATAAACGCCACCCCGTTGCTTTTGCAGAGATTTCGAATCTCCAGCACTTCCTGGTAAGATGCCGCTGAAAAAGCCTTGTTTCGGTATTGCACCAGGGTGGCGCCCCCGGAAACAGCGGCTTTAACCTGATCCAGGGCGGATAACCCCGGCACGGCATGATCGGTGATGAAATAGAATCTGAGTAAATGGGTATTTTTCAGCATCCGAACCGTTTTGTCCATTCCATGAAGACCGCCATTTTGTTTTCCCCATACCGGTTTTTTTTCACATCTTCCATCACGTCTTCCATGGATTTTTCCAGGGGAGGCAAGGGAAGCTTGGAATAAAACTTGTCGGCATAGCAGATCAGTTCTTCTTCCAGGGTTTGGGGCCGCATGTCCCGTTTGGGCAGGGGCAGTTTTCCCGCAATCACATCCTCTTCACTGATTCCCAGCCCCACATGGCGTTCGCAAACCAGGGCATGCCGGGGCAAACCCAGTTTCTCCAAAAGGTCTTTTCCAATAAACCCATGACACACATAGGGATGCTTGCCATGGCATTTTAAAATCGGCGCGTTGGTTTGAAAGATCCCGATATCATGAAGCATGGCGGCGGAAGCAATGAATTCATAATCCGGGTTCAGGTGATCCAGGCGCCGTGCCAGGCTAAGGGCTTTTTCTCTGACCGCTTCTCCATGGGCCATGAAAATATCATAGCCTTGGGTTCCGGGGGTATAAAATTTTTCAATCACGGCAATAGGATCGATCATTTCTTCTTCCTGGACAAAAGATATTCCTGAATAAAGGGGTCCAGATCCCCGTCCAGAACCGCATTCACATTCCCGATGTCCAGGCCGGTTCGATGATCCTTGATCAACTGGTAGGGGTGAAGCACATAGGATCGGATCTGGTTTCCCCAGGCGATGTCTTCCTTGGCGTCGTGCATTTCCTGAAGCTTCTCATCCTGCTTCTGCTTTTCCGCATCGTACAAACGGGATTTCAGGACCTTCATGGCCAGGTCTTTATTCCGGTGCTGGGATTTTTCCTGCTGGCACTGGACGCTGATTCCCGTGGGCAGATGGGTGATACGAACCGCGCTGCTGGTTTTGTTTACATGCTGTCCACCGGCGCCGCTGGCCCTGAATACATCAATCCGGAGATCCTTGTCGTCGATTTCCACCACAATCTCGTTGTCTACCTCCGGGTACACAAACACGGAAGCAAAGGAGGTGTGCCGCTTGCCGTTGGCATTAAAAGGAGAAATTCGAACCAGCCGGTGAACCCCTTTTTCGGATTTGAGATAACCGTAGGCATTTTCTCCGGAAGCCATAAAGGTAACGCCTTTGATCCCCGCCTCATCCCCGGGCTGAAAATCGATCATTTCGATCTTGAATCCTTTTCGTTCCACCCATCTTACATACATTCGGAACAGGATTTCAGCCCAGTCCTGGGCTTCAGTCCCGCCGGCCCCGGCATTGATGGAGACAATGGCATTGTTCCCGTCCTCCGGGCCGTCCAGCATAAGTTCCAGGGAAAGGCTCTTCGCATGTTCTTTCACGGATTCCACCTGGAGGGTTGCCTCTTTGATGGCCTCGCCATCATGCTCCTCTTCGGCCATCTCGTAAAACAGGCGGCTTTCTTCAAGGCCGTCAGAAAGCTTTTTGAAAATGTCGATTTTATTGGAGAGCTGGGTTCTTTCCTGAAGCAGGGGCTTGGCGGCTTCGGGATTATCCCAGAAGCCCTTTTGGGAGATGGTGGCTTCGATCTCCTGGAGCCGTCTTTCTTTTTCAGCTAAGTCAAAGATAGCCTTTCATCTGTTCCAATTCAGCGGCAAGGGTTTTGATGGCTTGTTTTATGTCTGTAATCATTTTAAGGCCTCCTTATGAAGCGGTTGGTCATTGTTTTGTGTTCAAACGATATACGATTTGCAGGGTAAAAGATCAAGACTTGGTTTTCAGGATCAAGGCTTTGGCCGTAACCCCCCCGCCAAAACCAGCACCGGGGACAGAACCAGGCATAGAAGGGCAAAAGCATCGCCCATTCGGGCATAGACCGTCAGGCCTGAAAGCAGGGGAATCTTTCGGGTGATGGCCGCATCCTCAAACAATTCCGTGGAGCTTAGGATTCTGCCTCCGGGATCGATGAATCCGCTGAATCCCGTGTTGGCGGATCGAACCAGGGATCTGTGGTTTTCCACCGCCCGGAACACCGCCATGGAAAAATGCTGATAGGGAGCGCTGGTTCTGCCGTACCAGGCGTCGTTGGTGATGTTGATGAGCACCGAAGCCCCGTTTTTTACAGCCTCTCTGGCCAAATCCGGGAAAATACCTTCATAGCAGATCAGAATCCCCAGGCGGAAATCTTTCCAGGGAATAACCGACCCTTTGGCTCCCGCCTGAAAGTCTCCCACCTGTTCCACCATTTTCCCGATGAAGGGCAGCCATTTTTTCAGGGGCACATATTCCCCGAAAGGCACCAGGTGGACCTTGTCGTATTTTCCCTTCACAGACCCTTCGGCATCCACCAGATAGGCGGAGTTGAAATAATGAAGGTCATTGTCCTTCATGAAAAACGAAGGCGCACCAAAGAGAAAATCCGTTCCAGCCTGTTGAATGCCGTTCACGACCATTTTCGACAGGGCATCATCATAGAGAAAGTAAAACGGGGTGGCGGTTTCAGGCCATACGATAAGCTCCGGAAGCCGGGTTTTGATGCCCAGGGAAAGTTCCACATATTTTCGAACCGTGGCTTCCTGGAAGGAGGGGTCCCATTTCATGCTTTGCTCGATATTGCCCTGAACAATCCCAATCCTGGAGGACGGGCTGTTCTTGATTTGTTCATCCGTCTGTTGGATTCGATAATCCCCGTAAAGCCAAACCAGCATCAGAATGGCCAATCCCGATGCTGGAACTCCAAGGACAAATGGCCAGGAAACCCGGGGAGCGTTTTTTGTATTTAATACCTCCTGAAGGGTAAAAAACAGGATGGCATTGACCAGGACGATGAGAAAGGAAACGCCATAGACCCCTGATAAATCAGCCAGTTGAATCCAATGAAGGTTCGCATACTGGGAATATCCCAATAGCTCCCAGGGAAATCCCGTCAGCAGGTTGGCCCGGAGGTATTCCAGGGCCACCCAGAGAATAGGGATGCTGATCATCCTCAGCAAAGGTTTATGAATATATCTGACCAGTAGCCATGAAAACACCGCCACGTACAGGGCCAGGTAAAAAGCCATGAGAAGCATCACCGGAATACTCACCGCCCAGGGCAACTGGCCGTATTGGTGCATGGTGATGGTCATCCAATAGATGAGGGTGACCTGGTGAACCAGCCCGGAAACCAGACCCAGACGGAATCCATTAAAAGGCGAGGTGTCTTTCAGGCAAACCAGCAGGGGGACCAGAGAAACCCAAGCCATATAGTGCCAACCGATTTTCGGGAAGGAACAGGTGAGCATCAGGCCGCTTGCTGCGGCCAGGGTCATGTTGATTGAATTTGAAGAGAGTCGGATCGAGTTCAATTTTTATTTCGCAATACTGGCTGCAACCACACTGGCTGAATAATTGCGCAGGGCCGCTGTATCACTCACCGGACCCAACCCAAGGGAAATGATGACCGATTTTCCAGGCTCTAAAGTGCCTTGATAGATCTGGTCCAATTGCCTGATTTTCCCGGACCCATCCACAAACCGCACGGCATACTGAATGTTTCGAATGGAAACCGGCGTGGGGTTGGCGAGTTGAAGCATGGGGACATTGGTTTTGTTCAAACCGATTTTGGCCTGGACATATTGATTCGGATTGTTGGGAAGGTCCATTCGAACCAGGGCTCCCAAAGCCTGCATTCCGGCCGGACCCCGGGACCCGGCAGCGGCCTGGTAGTAGCTTTTTGCCGCCTGAAAATCATTTTTGGTAAAAGCAATGTCTCCCAGGGCCTTCTGGGCTGTTGCCGTGGGCAGGATTCGCATGCTGGCTTCAAGATCCGCCTTTGCTCCCTGGGCATCGTTTAGTTTCTGCCGGGTCATTCCCCTTTGAACCAGAAACTGAAAGAACTCGGGATTCAGGGCAACGGCCCGGTCATAGTTTTCCAGGGCATCCTTGTACCTCTCCTGATCAAAGCGAACATCCCCCCGCAAGCCATGGAACAATCCTTCCTTGGGTTCGACCTTCAGGGCTTTTTCCGCCAAAGCCAGCGCCCGGTTCAGATCGCCTTTGTCCAGGGCTTGTCTTCCTTCGTCATGGGCCTTGTAGGCGTCCTTGGTTTTTTGCAGATGGGCCGTCATCTGTTTGTATTTTTCCGCATTCAACATTCCGCCGGTGGCCAGGGTTTGCGCTTTGTTCCGATTGGCTTCCACCCTTTCCAGGGAAGGGGGGTGACTGGAAAACATGCCGCCAAGCCAGTCCTGTTGTTTGCTTTCGGACAATTTGACAAAAACTTCCTGAAGACTGACTGCGGCCGAGGGATCATAACCGGCTTTGGCCATGTATTCCATGCCGTACATGTCCGATTCTCTCTCTGCATCCCGGCTGTATTTCTGGCCCACCAGGGAGGCCGCAAGCTGGGCTCCCAGAATGCCCAGGTCTCCATAGGCGGAGTCGCTCATGGCAATACCGGTGACTGCCACAGCGCCTTGCATCAGCATGCCACGCTCCATGGCTTTGGCCCCATGCCGGGCTGCGGCATGCACCATTTCATGGCTCAGAACCGCCGAAAGCTCAGCCTCATTTTTTAGTTCCGTCAGCAGGCCCCGGTTCACGGCGATTTTTCCGCCGGGCAAGGCCCAGGCGTTGGGGCTGGAACTGTTCAATACCTTGAATTCATAGGGAAGATTCCGGTCGCTCACGGCCGAAAGTTTTCGGCCCACCTCACTCACATAAAGACCCACCTGGGGATCGGCCACATAATCGCCCCCCTGCATCTGCCGGCTGGGCACATATTGTTCCCGGCCCACTTGAAGCTCCTGGGCTTCGGACACCAGGGACAGTTCATTTCTGCCGGTCACGGGATTCGTGGCACATCCCGCAAGTATGGAACAAGCCACCAAAACGGAGAACATTAATTTTTTCATCAGGGTGTACCTCGTGAATAAGGAGTTATGTCGCAATTATAGGAGAGGGAGGGATGCCTGTCAAGCTC
>VMSV01000237.1 GCA_013791935.1 Desulfobacteraceae bacterium
GCGCCAGGAGGAGGCCAGGAGCCCCCGGGGGCTCCTGGCCTCCTCCTGGCGCGAACAATCTCTCAACTCGGAACATCAGAGGCGACATCTATCCTGACACAGGGGGAAACTGATAAAACAAAAAAAGGAGCCTTTAAAACAGGTACAAATCCCAACAAGGGAAGCTGGTATGAGATTTTGAATAGTGAATAATCGTTTTTTAATCAATAATCAAAATCTAAAACCGATATCCCACTCAAAATTGGAAATTAATTTGCTTGATGAAGCGTAATGGGTATGTGCTTAGAAAAAAGGTCAAAATCTTTGTCCGTCGTATAAATTGAAAAGTTATTCCGGTTAGCAATTCCACAAATCAGGAAATCAGTGTTTGAACCTTGTATGCCCTTCGAACGGCAGGTGTTATAGAGCTTTGCTGCATTGACATAATCTTCTGTGTGGACTGGAAAATCAGGAAAGCTTTCAAGGTTCTTCTCAATTTTCCTGAACTGGGATTCGTCACGAATGCCGGACAAAATTTCCTGACGTATCGGGCCAATCATGACCACCCGATGATCAAGAATAATCCTTTGAAATTCAATAATAAAACCATCGAGTTTAGGCGCTTGGCGTCTTCAAGCCAAAGAGCACACGCTGGTATCAACGATGATTTTCATCCCTGGGACCTCTGCTTTTTGTAATCATATTCGGGGTCATAATCCACGGTACCAAACATTGTAATAATTTTTTCCTGTTCCAGATTTTGTATGTATTCTATCAATGCTTTTGAAACCGCTGCTTTTTTGGTTTTATGGCCTCCAAGCTTAACCGCCTTTTGGATTAGATTGTCGTCAATCTGTAGATTTGTCGCCATGGGGATCACCTCCTTTTTCACACAATATCGCACACATTGCGGGGTTCTATCAAGATAATATCACAGAGTCATAACATTCAAGGGATCGGTGTATCCGCAGGGGGATCGGGGATCGGTGTCAGGGGATCGTTGTCAGATCTTGATTATTGATTTAATTTGCTTGTATTTTTTTGCCACCTCAGGCTCATTTTGAATCCGTATTCTCATGGAATTTACTACACGGCTGGCTGCGGAATATGTCATACCGAACAATCTCCCGGTTTCCTCATTGGTGAGCATACACATTTGCCAAACCAGATACACAAGCAAATCCCGATTTTTCTTCAACCCCTTGGGGATCCTTCTGGAATTCCGGATAGCGTCAAGATCACATTTTAAAACCGATATGGCCTTGTTCAACACCCTTTGCGGATCGGTGCTTCTTCCCAATGCCCGATGAAGAGGAACATCCCTGTGAAGTTCATCCGGCATATATTTTGAACGGATTCTATCCACAAATTCCTTTGTCCCCAATACCAATCCGTGCCGGAAATCCTCCCAAAGGCTCTTTTCCTCCTTCGCATAGTTCTGAGCTTTGATCCTGTAAGCCTTATGTTTATCCCGGGCCTTGAAATAGGATAATATCGGTTGGGTCAAAAGCCAGTCCGGGGCTTTTGACCCATAGGCATAGGTTTTGTAACTGCTCCAGGGATAATCGGAAAGCCGGGAAACGATACCTGCCCTCAAGGGATTGCGGTGGATATAGCAGGAAAGGCGCATGAGATACGCGTCGTTTTCAACAATAATACTTTTAAAGCGGCCCTGAAACAAATGCCCGGAACGATGATGCCGGTTGTTGAACCGCCGGGTATGGGTTAAGGTCAGCCATTGCATGGCTTTGGATAGATTGGCATGGTTGGTTCTTAATAGCAGATGATAGTGGTTGTCCATTAATACATAGGCGAAAACATCAACCCCGTACCGCTCCGCCATTTCCCCAAGGGCTTCCAGAAAACTCAGGCGATCCCGATCATCCTGAAAGATATCCTTCCTTTCATTCCCGCGGGACAATATATGATAAAGCCCGCCCTCATATTCTATTCTCCAGGGTCTGCCCATGATTCTTCAATATGAAAAAAGTATTATTTTGTCAATCATTTTAATCAATATTCAAGATCTGACACCGTCTTCATTCAAGATCTGACACCGTCTTCATTTGACACCGTCTTCATTCCAGAGCGGGCGTCTCACCCGCTGGACTACTACGACCTTGCCCGGCCGCACTCAAGGTGTGACCCCGATGACCTTTATTGGGTGGCACCGCTACCTTCCTCAAATTGATCAAGCATATTAAGAAACTTTGTGGCTGTATCCCATAGTTCATTTTCTATCTCAGAATAGCGTTTTGTGCCATCAGAGACCTGTAAAACCATGTTCCCTTTTACTATTGATAGACAAACCGTATTTACAGATAAAAGTGATGTGCCCTCAGAAATCCACCATTCATCAATTCCTGTTCTCTCAGGATTACCACGATGAACTGTAGCTTGATTAATATTATTCTTTGCATTTACCGCTTTTATTGCTGCCCTATTTGATTCGAACAGGTAAACCGATACCTGACGAAATGGAAAGCTTATTGAACCACCAGCCACATATTTCGGCTGCGTTATGAACCGCAAATTATCATTTAATGAAAATGTCGCCGATTTATTATCAATAAAAGGCGAAAGGTCGGCTTTCTGGAGCAGCTCTAAAACTTCTTTTTTAAAAATTTGATCGCTTTTGATTTGGTGGGAACAAGCTATTAGATAACATACCGAAACAGCACATATAATAACATATTTTTTCATAAGATTAATCCTATTTCTTCTGTTAAAAAACAACACTATTTTAAATTAAGCATCGAGGTAGGTTTGCCAGTTACCAGACAGCCCCCTCACAGATCCCTGCGTGCGGTTTTCCCGCACAAGAATCTTCAGTATTGTTCGCTTCGTACAAAAATATTGGAAATACTCTCTATGCTATTTCCCACAGTGAGGTTTGCATATGTTTATCAGCCTGCCTTATCTGTATATGTTTCCTTTGCGGGCTGCACGATACCGTCATCCCCTTCCCCGTGAGAAGGACATGTCAGATCTTGAATAGTGATTAATCGTTTTTTATTTAATCAAAAATCAATATTTGACAGCTGCCTCCATCAAAGTCTGACACCGATACCTTCGAAGGGCGGCCCCCCGGTTCTATGTTCTATGGTTCCTGTTATTCTCATTTTATCGACCCCTTTCTGACCCCTTTCACTTTCTTTATTTTCTTTATTTTTCTCACGTGAAGCTTATCATTATGAAATAGAAGGGGGATCGGTGTCAGATCTTGATTATTGATTTAATTTGATTGTATTTTTTTGCCACCTCAGGCTCATTTTGAATCCGTATTCTCATGGAATTTACTACACGGCTGGCTGCGGA
>VMSV01000242.1 GCA_013791935.1 Desulfobacteraceae bacterium
AAATAAAATTGAAACATCTGGTGTTTATTAACAAATATGAACATCAAGGGCAATGATATTGTCGGGATTCAGGAAAAAGGATCAACGTCATTAAATGTTTGGAAAATTTCTTATAAAAATGTTAAATGTTCAATACTTCAATTTTGTTCCAAAGCCCATGGGCATCAATCTTCCACAAAAGGAGTCACCATGACCATCAAAAAAATCGCTTGTTGTACCGACTTTTCAGAAAATGCCGAAGCCGCATTTCATATGGCCGTTGAAATGGCCGCAAAATACGGGGCATCTCTTTCCCTTATCCACGTCGTACCGCCGTTGGTGAATCCGCTTTTAACGGAATCGGAATGGCCCATGCCCGAAGAAAACCGTGAAGGCCTGGTTTCCAAGCTTGAACAAAGAATGCATGACAAATTCGCCGCCTCTGTTCCGAATCAAACTCCCCTGAACATCGTGGTTTTGGATGGCCATGTATCCACAGAAATTGTCAAATTTCTTGAAGATGACCATACCGATATGGTGGTAGTGGGCTCCTACGGGTTATCCGGAGTTGAACTGGTCTTTTTCGGAAGCGTTGCAAAAAGTATTGTAAACAAAGCACCATGCTCGGTGTTGATTGCACGGAAATCAGTGGGAAATCTTTAAAACACCGGGCCCTCCCTCGAAAGGCCATGGAAGGTCTTGAGTCATCCCTCAGGTTATCTGTACAAAGGTTTCATCTAAATGAACAAGGTTCTATTCCTTTGTGATCATTGCTTGTTGACCCGTTCCATGGGAACTGATATAGCGGGGTTGCTTTTTGTTAATAATCATAAAAGATCGATTGAGTATTCCATGGTGGAAAGAAATTCCGTTATCATTAATACCAATATTGAGATATCCGGCCAAGCCCTTGAAACCATCGTTGATACCGCAAAAAAAATGACGGGGCGCAACAGCAAGGGATATTATCGAATCGATTCAGCCGATCTTGTGAGCCGTATGATTTCAAGCTTCTTGGTGGATAACGACTTTGAATCCTATGTTCAGGACTCATCAAAGTATGAATTGCCCCACCCGGCCACTAAACTTTAATCATGTCATTCATCCTCATTATTCCATATGCCTGTTTGTTTGCCCAGACGACAATACCACCCATTCCATCAGGAAAAGTGCGTAAGCCGTCCGAAGATCCTGAAAGGAGATACACGTTCTGATGAAAAACAGAAGTTTGCTAATAAAAGCCTTGCCCATCATCGCTGCAACCGGAATTATCGGTGCAATCTTGATGGCGTTCTTTCTTGTTGGCTGCGGCAGTACCTATAAGGAAGAGCCGCTACTTTCAGGAATTTTTGTGGATGATGTGGTGGAAGGTCTGGAATTTCGAGCCGGAGATCGGGTGGGATATACCGATAGCGAAGGTAAATTCTATTACCGGAAAACGGAAACGGTTGGTTTTTATGTTGGAGGGGTTAAAATCGGCGAAACCTCCGAAGCAAAACCCATGACCACCCCCATCGATCTGGTGGATGAACCCAATTCATTTGTGCTTCACCACACGGTCTCGAATATATGCCGGTTTCTTCAAACCCTGGATGAAGACGGTAACCCGGATAATGGCATTCGAATTTCCAAGGTGACAAGGGATGCCATTCAAGCAACAGGAATTCAGATTCAATTTGATTTAACTGATGAGGAGTTTTCAAATCAAGACCACATGGAGGATCTGCTGGATGCGGCTGGCATTTCCGGGCTGGTAAATAAAATCACTGCGAACAAACATTTTTTCAAGAGCCTGGCCAAACGATTGTCCACACCGGCCATTATGATCAATTTGGGGGACAGCCTCACCACCGGAGCCGAAAGCGGATTCTACAACACCTATGCAGGCACCCAAAATAATGGGTTCACGACCGGCCTTACCTATCAGCTATCTGCATTAACCTATTATTTTTTCTGGCAGAATCCCCTGTTGAATGTTAATTCTGAGGAATACAATCTGGCCAATAATTTTAACAGGAGATATTTCAGAGCCATAGACGGGGATCAAGAAACTGAATCTGAAGCCGACAAATATCTGGTCCCCTATAATGTGGGGGTGCCGGGAGCAACAACAGCATCCTTGATCAACGAAAAAACTTCGGGCACTGAATTCAATCCATTGGATGAGTTGCTGCGGCCCATTCCCGAGTTGGTGGGCGATGATCCGGCCACGGAAGAAGTGGAACGCAAAGAAATGTCACAGTTGGATGCCGCGTTATATGTGGCCAATCTGGATGAAAACAAAAATGTGCTCAAGATTTTCACATTATGGATCGGGATGGAAGACATTTTTGGCAAAGTCTTTAAAGATTCAGGTGCTGGTTTAACCGCCGCCAATATCCCCACGCCAGAGGAATGTGATGCAGTCATAAACAATATTACATCTATTGTGAATCAATTGAGCAATCCTGAAGAGAAAGGTGTTGAATATGGTCAGGTCTTCATAGCTACTCTGCCCCATGTGGAAACCCTGGGTATGATGTTCGGCAAAAATGATATTGAAAGAATGGCCCGATTTGATGGAGCGAATATCACCGCTATGGGGGCCAATGAATTCATAGGCTATCAACCGTTCATCGGGGATTTTGCCCACCCGGATCCGGACACCAGCATTTCCATGGCCTTGAATGATGATAACGACACCCTGAACAACAGAATTGCCCAGGTGAAATCGGAAGATGGGAATTGGTTGAGCGAAAACGAAAAGAATCTTATCAATGATAGGATTGACGCAATCAACAACCATATCAAATCCCTGGCCAATGCCGACCCGGATGATAATATTTATCTGGTGGATGTGGATACTGAAATTTACCAGAAACTGGATGATGAGGATAGTGAGGGAAATTTTGGCCTGAATATTTCATCCTTCCGTCCCAAGGACGACAATATTATTGACGAAGATCTGGCCGAAGAGCTGAATCTGGACCTGTATTTGGACAAAACCATGGGAGGCGGTTTTTTCAGCCATGACGGGTACCATCCGGGGCACACAGGTTATGCGTGCATCAGCTTTTTATTTATGAATAAAATTCAAGACGCTGGCATTGGTTTTGATTTGGAGGCCACCTATGTGAATGATTTTGACCGTAAAACCTACCCGGCCTATGACCTGGAAATTACCAATTTCCTTCTGATAGATCCCTATGGATTTGACCAGGATGGAGACCACTTTGTGGGATCTCCCGGCTATGCCAATTACGGGGTTGAGGGCGAGATCAACATTCACGGCTACGACGCAGTGGTTACAGGCGGATGGATCGACTGTAACGACACGGATGAAACCATCCTGCCGTTTTATATTGGTGGAGATCAACTGGCGGACGGCGATGAGGAAACTGAAGGGCCCTGCTACTACATCGTCCCGGATTATACTGAATAATAACAATGGAATGGAAAATGAAAAAGATAAATCTTCTTATCGGATTGATGGCTGTTCTGGCAATAAACTTTCTTCAGCCTGTTTTCGCTGATGAACAAATAAAATACAGTGCTGGCCTATTTGCAGGCTATTACAACACCTCCTCATCCAATTTCAATGATGTGGACGCCTCTTTTGAAACGGCCATGGTTTTTGGAGGGGCTGTGAGCTATCATTTTACGCCCCGATATTCCATCGAATTGTGGACCACAAAATATACCACGGATATGAGCCTGTCTTTTGACGACAAGAACGCAAAACTGGGAGAACTGGACCAGACCCCGATTTTGCTTACAGGACGCTTTCAATTCCCCATCCGCAAAAGCAATGCCGATATTTACCTGGGCGCAGGGGTTGGATATGCATTCAATGATTTTAAACAGGTGAACCATTCGGACTTGGACGATTTTTTTGCTGTGAATCTGGAAACAAAACAGATGGACGATTGCATCATCTGGGCACTGAACGTGGGTGCTGAAATGCGAATTAAGAAAAATTATGCCCTTTTTGTGGACCTGAAAACCATTTTTTCAGAACCCAGTTTCGATGTAATTTTTGAGGATGGAACTGCGTCCGGGAAAAACGTCGGATTAAACGCATCCGTTTTTTCCTTTGGTTTTAAGTATCTTTTTTAATCGGATTTTAAAGGAACTGAGGCTTTGTAGAATACCGCGTTCCCCTCTATTCGATAGGGGATTGCGGCTGCCGGTATCACCACGGACTCTCCCTTTGAAATCAGGAGGGTGTGATTATCAATGAATTGATCTATTTTGGCCCTTCCCCGGGTACAGAATAGGATTTCAAGACTTCTTTCCAGGGCCGAATCATGGGATATGTTTTGGGAGACTGTGATGACGGAAAGCACGAATTCCGCAGCCGGTGTGAAGTAAAAACCCTCGGACTCGGACCCAGAAGTTCCATGAGTCGGAGTCAAAATTCCAACATCATTCGATCCAAAATCCACCACCTTGAGAAGTTCGGGCACATCCATATGCTTGGGTGTGCAGCCTCCCCTTAATACATTGTCTGAATTGGCCATGAGCTCAATCCCCAAGCCTTCCAGATAGGCATGGAGTCTGCCGGCGGGAAGATACATGGCTTGTCCGGGTTTCAGGCAAACCAGATTCAGCACGGCTGGTGACAATACCCCCACGTCCAGATGGTATTCCTCGTATAATTTTAATATCCATTCATAAACCGGGTCCCTGTCCCTTAGTTCTTTTGCATGTTTCACCGCCATCTCGATAACGTCTTTTATTTGACCAGGCGAAAGGGTCAACAAGGCTTTGAAAAATTCCCGCAATCCCTGTGGGTCGGGTTTGGTTTTGAGTATTCTACGCTCTTGAGTGAGAAGATGGGGGCACAGGGCTTTAAAGTAGTTTAAAATTCCGGCAATCGGCCTGAAACCATTCAGTGCCCAGAATGGGCTTAAAGCGCAAATGCATTCAGGCTTATGACTCTCGTCCTTGTAGTTTCGATTATAGGCATCCATGGGGATATTGAGCCTGTTCTCCCTTTCAAAACCCTCTCTTGCCTGTTGAGGGCTGGGGTGAGCTTGGATGGATAAGGGTTTCCCTGCAGCCAGCACTTTAAAGAGAAAAGGGAGTTGACGGCCAAAGAGGGTAGCGGTTTTATTCCCCAGCATCTCCTCTGGATATTTTTCAATCAATTCCATGAGAGAAAACCACTGGCCATCGCATAAAGCCTTTGAAGGGGCTTTGGGGTGCGCGCCCATCCACAATTCCGCCTGGGGTTTGTTCTCCTTGTTGGGTTTTCCTGTTAAATTTGAAAGCGCAGAAGTTGATCCCCAGGCATATTCCTGAATTGTATTTTCCAACGGATAGATGGTTTTCATAAAAAACTCTGATATCATGGCTGTAAGTTCATCCGCCTGTTTTTTTCGTTTGACACCAAAATTTTATTCCTGCTAAGGTTTTTTTACCTGTCACAAGTCACGCACATCAAGAATACCTGGATTATTTCTCTCGCAAAACAGAAAAGGATATGGATTTCAATTCATCTTTGCTTTCCCTTTACACCAAAAACCATCAAGGAGGCAATGCATATGACTGAAAAAGAAAGAAAAGACTCTCCCGAACAAGCGGAATACAGGGAATATTGCAGGGACTGGCTCTCCCGAAATGACCCCGGGCCTTCACCGGTTCGGCTGCCCCAATCTGCCATTGAACTCACCACCACCGAACAGCTTGAATATCTCTGTTCCTGGCAGAAGATGGCCTACGACGGTGGCCTTGTGGGGTGCGACTATCCCGTGGAATATGGCGGTGGCGGTAGAAACGATTGCCAGCGGATTGCCAATGAGGAGATGCAAAAGACTGGCAAGCCCTATTTCCCCAATATCATCGCTCTTGGAATGGCTGCGCCCACCCTCTATCACCATGCTTCGGAAGAACTTAAAAGACAATTCATCCCAAAAATATTCAGCGGGGAGGAAATCTGGTGCCAGGGATTCAGTGAGCCCGATGCAGGTTCAGATCTGGCCAATGTTCAGACCTTTGCAGAAAAAAAAGGGGATTCCTGGGTCATCAATGGTCAGAAAATATGGACATCTCTTGCCCAGTTCGCCTCCTGGATGATCATCCTCTGTCGCCATGAACGTAGCCATAAGCACGGCGGCCTTACGTATTTCGTGGTTCCCATGAAGGCTGCCTTCGGAAAAGGGGTGGATGTGAGGCCCCTGATCAAGATGACCGGAGAGGCTGGGTTCAATGAAGTGTTCTTCACCAACCTTGAAATACCCGATTCCTACAGACTGGATGAAGTGGGCAATGGGTGGAAAGTGGCCATGACCACCCTGCTCCATGAAAGGGGAGCAGGTCCTTTGGTAACACCGGCTTCGGGAGGACGAACCTCCGAAACTGCCAATATATCCGGCAATGCCATGGCTTTGATCGGTCTCGCCAAAAAATCATTTCGCATGGGCAAAACCGCGGCAGATGATCCGGTAATCCGGGACCGGATTATGGATTGTATCATCCGTCAGATGGGGTATGCCCAATCCGCCCGGCGTGCCCGGGTAAAGGGTTTGATGGATCATCCCATGCGGATTCCCCAGCAGGGAAAGCTCCTCATGACCGAGCTCATGCAGGAAATTTCAGCCCTTGGTTTGGAAATTGAAGGGGCCGCAAGCACCCTTTTTGTGGCAGACGATCATGCACCGGATGCAGGGCAATGGCCCTTGGGCTATCTCAATTCCTATGGTATGACCATTGCCGCCGGGACCAGTGAGGTGCTTCGTAACATTCTGGGCGAACGTGTGCTGGGAATGCCCAAGTCTAAGTAAAGAGGAGGCAAAAACATGGCCCAACCCAAAGATTTCGGATATGGTATGGAAGAACAGCTTCTGGTAACCGAGGCGAAGAAATTCTTCAAAAAATACAATGATGAACTCAAGCTCATGGAACTGGTGGGTTCAAACCCGGACCCCCACAGAAAACCCGAATGCCTGTGGGATAGGAACACCTGGAAAAAGATGACGGAACTGGGGTGGTCCACCTTGGCTGTCCCGAGAGAGGCTGGTGGTGAGGGCATGCAGGCAGTTACTGTGGCTGCTTTGATGGAAGAAGCCGGAAGAGCCGGGTTGCCTTCTCCGTTGCTATCAACGGTGAATTCAACCTATGTGCTTTGCGCCTGTAAAACGCCCCGAGCCATGGAATTTCTAAAGAAAATCGCCGAAAATCAAACCGCAACCCTGGCTGTCACCAACCGGAAAGGATCCTGGGAATCCAAAGATACGGATGTTACCGCGGTTTTCTCCGGTCAGGATGCAATATTAAACGGGTCAGCTTGGTATGTTCAGGATCCCGGAAAGTCTGATTTCTTCATCGTATCCGCAAGCACTGAAAAAGGCCCGGGGTTGTATGCGGTATTGGCCGATGCACCGGGCGTAACGATTGTGCCGGATTCCATTCTGGACCTGACCCGTGATCAGGCCCATATCCTTTTTAAGGACGTGAAAATCACAAAAGAAGCCATTCTTGCTGAACCCGGCAAAGGAGATATGGTGCTGGATGGTGCAATGCCTGCCATCCTCACCATGCTGTCTGCGGACATGTGCGGCGCGGGGGAATGGCAGCTCCAGACCACGGCAGAATACGCCAGAACCAGGGTTCAATTTGATCGACCCATCGGCTTTTTCCAGGCCGTCAAACATCCCATCGTGAACATGATGATCATGATCGATTGCGCCCGTTCCCACATGTTTAACGCAGCTTGCGCTCTGGACCATGAACCGGACCAGGCACCCGTATTTGCCAGAATGGCCAAAGCTTCGGCAAGCGATATGGCGGGGTTCTGCTCCGGCCGGTCCGTTCAATACCACGGGGGAATGGGGTTCACCTGGGAATGCTTTGTTCAGCTGTATTTCAAACGTCAGATCCACAGCCAGGTGTTGTACGGGGATGGCCGATATCACAGGGCAAAACTGGCGGATGTCTTCATAGGGCCTGTTCCTTCCGGATCACCCAGCCAGCAGTAAAGGATCAATAATATCCCTGAAGGCCTTCTTGTATCCTTTCATATTCCTCCCATGGATAAACAGGTCCGTGGGAGTCCGGGAGGTGGTTTTTCTGAAGGACACGGTTTTCAAAGCCGCGGATTTCACCAGGGGTAAGCTTTGACCCCATGAGCCGGGGCTGCTTTTCCACGAAAAGATTCATGCCGCCGTCCAGTCGGATTTCCTTAAATGCATGGTGGTAGGACAACCCCTGGCTGAGCACAGCCTCATGATAATTCAATTGAATATCCAGACGGGATTTTTCAAAGATCGACCAGAGACTTTCGTGAACGGTCATCCGGGTTTTGTTCCCGCTGATCTGGTATAAATCCGGGGAAATATTTTGATGTTTCAACTGTTGACAGAGAAACTGGATAATATCACTCTCCCCTTTTAGGCAGATGGACCGAATAAACCCGCTTTCGGTGACGGATTCAAAAGGCTTGATGACAAAACCTGCAAAGCGTTTCCGGGTACCTGCCTTCTGAAACTGGTTTTTATAGGTAAAAGAACAATAATGGATGGGAAGATTCCAGCCTTTTTCAATGGCCCTGGCAAGGAGAGAAAGAACCGCAAGCTCTGATTCCAGAACAGTGACTTTATCTCCATGCAGAAAAGTGTAGTTATTGGGACGGCTGCTCATGAATTGGCTGTTGTGAGGGGTCATTCGAAGCTGGTGAAGATTGAGGTAATTCACCCCGGCATCCGTCATGATGGGAATCAACTCCGAAAGTTTTTCCACATCCTCGGGGACAGCCGGAATCTCCACCGTAACCACGGGAATCTTGCCCACGGCCATGAATAGCTTTTTCAAATCATAACCGGTTGCTCCGATGTCAAAACGGATTTCGTTCAATCCGGCATCCTTTAACTTCAAGAGATGGTCAACGGTCAAAAGGCTACCGTTGGTATACATCCAGATATGCAGGTTTTCAGGACCCTTTTTTCTTGCCTTGGTGATGTATTCCAGAGTTCGGTCAAAAGTCATCAGGGGCTCTCCGCCGCTGATACTTATCCCTTGAAAATCAAAATTCCGCACATAATCCGAATAGTCTGTGGATTTTTCAAATAAAAGCCGGTTGGTGGTGGGGATACTGATCTCGTCCTGGGATGTTGGACAGTAGAAACACCGGCAATTGCATTTTCCATTGATGAACAGGCAGGACCATGACCCACTTCCGCAAATTCGGCAGCCCGGCGACAAATCTCTTAAAAACGGCTTGGTCCGGGAATACGCCCATTGAAGTTTTTGGCCGATTCCCTTGATAAGATTTTCCCGCAGCAAATCAGCGGCCATGGCCTTCTCAGGGGTCATAAAATTCAGGCCATGGCTTGTCCCTGCATATTCAGCTATGTTTGCCGCAATCCGTTTATTTTTGAAATCGACGTTGCCTGTAAATTCATTCATCAAGAATCTTTTCCGGGAATTCCCGTTTGTCGTTGAAGCAAGGGCATGATGAGGCGTGTCTTTGAAATGCTGAAAAGGCAGGGTGAAAATCGCGAAGAAATTCAGGCGGCGGCTTTATTCTTATGCAAAAGCCGCCGCAGCAAGCAGGTAAAACAGTTTAATCCTTATTGGCAATATCATTGTTCCTGTCGATGATTCTCTGACGGACTTTTTGATTGGTTTTGTTGGATTTCTGTTTTCTTTTTCTAACTATTTTGAGTTTAACTGTTTTTGAGGCCATATCCCTGTTTCTCCTTCATTATATAATGTTCTTCGCTTTATGTTTTCCTTATAAAAGGATTCAATCCTTGAAAAAGTATGGGATGCTTACCACGACATGGAAAAAGGAGCAACAGGAATTCATGACATAATTCATGCAATAGGAAGCTTTTTATGTTAAAAGTTTTCCTCTAACCCCTTAACCCGGAAGGAATTTCGGTCCATGTTGAAATACCATTTTTTTAATGACTATTCCGAAGGCGCTCACCCTGCCCTGCTGGAATTCATAACTGAATCCAATCTATCCCAGGAGGAAGGGTATGGAAACGACCGTGTTTCCATGAAAGCAAGGGATCTGATCCGGCAGTCCGTTGGAAATCCAAAAGCCCATATCCATTTTGTTTCAGGAGGAACCCAGGCTAACCTGGTTGTGCTGGCCTCCATGTTGAAACCCCACGAATCCCTCATGGCCGCTGAATCAGCCCATATCCATACGCATGAGGCCGGAGCCATTGAAACCACGGGCCACAAAATCAATACCATTTCATCGGAAAATGGCAAAATTCTCCCGGATCAAATCCGTTTCATCATGGAAACCCACACGGATGAACATATGGTGAAGCCCCGAGTCGTTTTTATTTCCAATTCCACAGAACTGGGAACGGTATACACCATAAACGAGCTGGAAAATATTTCAAAGGTATGCAAATCCCATGGTCTTTTTCTTTATATGGATGGGGCCAGACTTGGCTCAGCTCTGATGAGCCAAGCATCGGATCTGTCTTTTTCCGACCTGAACCGATGGGTAGACATTTATTATATCGGCGGCACTAAAAATGGTGCATTGATGGGCGAAGCCATCGTGATTAACAACTCGGAGCTTGCTCGGGATTTTCGATATCATCTGAAACAAAGGGGCGCCCTGGTAGCTAAAAGCAGGTTTCTTGGGGCACAGTTTGCGGGCCTTTTCCAGAACGACCTTTATTTTTCTTTGGCCCGTCACGCCAATGCCATGGCAGATAAAATTTCAGCACACCTGGGCAAATGGGGTTTTTCTTTCCTTACGACGCCCTCTACCAACCAGATTTTTCCCATTCTGCCCAATGCCATGATAATGCGGTTGCAGGAATTATACGGCTTCCATGTCTGGAAAAAGATGGGCCATGAATCCTCCGCCATCCGTTTGGTGACCTCCTGGGCTACACAGGAGGAGGCTGTTGATGGATTTTTAATGGATTTTAAAGCCATGATTGATTAAGGTTACTTTCTTCGTCTCCACTCTCACATCGTTCTATTTCAGGACTTGTGACCCATAAAGTTTCTCAATGACATCGGATGAATATCCCAAAATATCTGTAAGGACTTCCCGAGTATGTTCCCCAAGGACCGGCGGTTTGCCGGCGTTTCCCGCTTCCGGGATATCTATGAATTTTATGGGGTTGCCGGCAATTTTAAAATGGTCTTCGCCTTCAATGGGGATGAGCATATTCCGCGATTTCAGCTGCTCGGACTGGAACAGGTCTTCCACCGTGTTTATTTTTGCGCAGGGTATTTTTGCCTGATTCAGGCGGTCCAACCAAACCGCTACGGTTTGAGTTCCCAATTCTTTGTTTAATATATCCCTTAAAATCCGGCAGTTTTCCGTGCGGGAAAGATTGTCTGAAAAATGCGGGTCTGAAGCAAGTTCGGCCCTTCCCAAGGTGTCGCATAATGCGACAAACAATTTGTCATTTCCAGCAGCGATCATGATATCTGCGTCCTTGGCTTTGAAGGTTTCAAAAGGCGTAATGGACGGATGTCTGGAGCCAAGGGGTTTGGGTGCCTCACCGCTGACCTGGAATCTTGCAATGGCGTTTTCAAGAACCGATACAGCGCAATCCAGCATGGAGATGTCGATTCGCGCCCCTTTCCCGTAAATTTCTCCTCGGAACAGGGCTGAAACAATTCCAATGGCCGTAAAGCAACCCGTGATAATATCGGAGATGGAGGTGCCAACCCGCACGGTTTCTCCGCTTTCCGTTCCGGTTATGGAAATGAGACCGGATAAGGCTTGGATAATGGAATCATAGGCTGCTTTTTCCTGGTCCGGGCCGCTGTATCCGAATCCGCTGGCCGTGGCATAGATGATTTCGGGATTGATTTGCTTGATTCGTTCATCGGTAAAACCCAGTCGGGCCATGGTGCCGGGCCGGAAATTATCCACCAGCACATGGGAGGCCTTGATCAGATCCGCAAGAACTTGCTTGCCTTGATCCTGCTTTAAATCCATGGCCAATGATTTTTTTCCGCAATTGATACTGTAAAAATAGGCGGATTTCTGTAAATCTCCATCAATAAAGGGGCCGAATCCCCTGGAATCATCTCCGGATGGTGCTTCAATTTTGATAATTTCTGCGCCTAAATTGCGCAAAATCATGGTGCAATAGGGTCCGGCCAGAACTCTTGTCAAGTCAAGCACGCGGATGCCGGTCAATGGTTTTTCAAAGGCCATTAAATGGATTCTCCTCTTTTGAAAGAAATAGGGGTTGAAGTTGGAATAAGAATATGGAAACCTTGGGCCAATTATTTGCTGATAATCATGTAGGTTGCAATGCATTTGGCGATGAGTTGGCCCTCTTGGTTGGTAACGTCCACCTCGCCCACTGCGGTTCTTGAACCTTTGTTTACAATGGCTGCCTCAGCCAGAATTTCTCCTTGGGTGAAGGGCTTGATATAGTTGATTTTCATTTCAAGGGTCACCATGGTGGAATTCCTGTCGATCATGCCGATCAGGGCCATGGCCACTGCGGCATCGGCTGCGGAAAAAATGGCCCCTCCATGGGCAAGACCGTCTGCCTGGGTCAGTTTTGGATCAAAGGGCAGGCGAACGCTGGCCCAGCCTTTTTTCACATCCGTCAGCTCCATGCCTATAAGTTGCCAGAATCGGTGGTTTATATGGCCTTTGTTCAACAGAGCGTTCCTGAAATTGGGCGCAATTTCTTCAAATGTATTTTTATCGATCATTATTCCACCTCTGATTTGGATTTTGAATATTGACTTTGGAAATTGAAATCCATATCAACCCGGGCATTTCATGTCAACGGTCAATAAAAAAAGGGGAGAGCGGTTAACCCACCCTCCCCTTTCAGGCCTTTTATTTTTTTTATTTCTTGTTTTTGGTGGTCATGCCTGCAAGAAACCGAACCAGCTCTTTTCGGCTTTCGATGTCATACTGGCTTGTGATGGCGATCTGTTCCATGATGGGTGATCCGCCGCCATGAAAGTTCCCGATGTTTGTAATGCCTCCTGAGGCTGAGCACAGAATATCCCCGAGGTACCGCCAGAACTGGGCCTGGTCTTCCACCGGCATGTTCGGGTTACGCTGGGTGTATTTCAACAGCAGATCCTTGGTTTCGGGATTGGTGAAGTCCTTCTCGTGGGGGAAGGTGGCCGGTATCCCTCCGGCGATATCGCATAGGATTTCCTGTTCCCGGTAAACCGCTTCTCCGGTAAGGCATCGGCCCACATTGCAATAAATGGAATGAGGGATATAACTTCCCGGGCCATAGGGCACAAATCCCATACCGGGCATGTATACTTCAGGTTTACCCAGATCGGATGCCGTATAGCCTGCGGCATACCCCAGCTCGGTGACCATGATGATTTCGGCCAGCTTTTCCCGGACATGCTCGGCTTTCTGAATGTTATTCACTTCCGCAGCCAGGGCCGCGGTTCCAAGCAATACGTCTCCGATGGCCGGTTTGCATCCGGAATAGCTGTGGCGGTGAAAAAGAGCGAACAAAAGAGCCAGAACTCCGCCATGCTGATATTCGCCACAGAGAAAAACCCTTTCCCAGGGAATAAAGCAGTTGTCAAAAATCATGTAGGAGTCAGTGGAACCCGGAACAAAGCCCCTGGGAAAATGTTCCCGCTTCCGAAGATTATGTATGGTGACCACCTGTTTTAATCCATCCCAGTCCCCCGGGACGGCAAAGGCCACGGCATAATCCTTATCCTTCTCCCGTAAAGACCGGGTGGGCACCACCAGAACTTCGTCTGCAACGGACGCTTCCGAGATGTGGACCTTGCAGCCACTCACGATGATGCCGTCCTTGGTTCTTTCTTTAATCCTGACGTAAGCATCTTGGTTGGGCTGATCTGCCGGTCGAAGCATGCGATCGCCTTTCACATCGGTTTGTGCGCAGCATCCCACGAGATCTTCATTCTGAAAACGGGTCAGCCATTTCTTGAAATTTTCATGGTACTGGGTTTTGCCGTTGTTCATTTTGTCCGCTTCGTAGGATACGTTGTAAATGGCATTGGTGGCGTCGATGCCCATGCAACGTTGAATACAACCGCCCACAATACCGCAGAGATGGCGGGTCATGTCCTGTTTTTTATGCAGATCTTCTTTGTTTTGATGAATATGGGTGAACCGGTTGATGGTGTTTCCCGTCAAATGGGAGGTTGCGGTCAGCAACCCGGCATTTTCTGGCTTTTGTGCCTCGTCAAAGGTCGTGCCGATGGTGTTCAGGCAATCCATCTGGAGTTCATCCGTCCTGTCGATCTTGTTTCCGTCAAAATAAATATTGCGCTTCATTTTTCCCAAACCGTTGATATATTGCTCCTTGGTTCTCATGACCGTTTTCCTTTCTATGGTTTATGTTTTTTTATGACCGTGACGCTATGCTTTTAATTTTATTCTGCTGCTTCTTTAATTAAAGGAGAGGGCTCAATGAATATTGACTTTACAACTTCACCATCCTCCATTTTAACATTAAGGGTAATCGTGTTTGTTCGCGTTTTGGCCCGGATACCGTCAAGCACGATTTCAAGAAACGGGTCCAGATAATCCTGGATGGGATTTTCTCTTTTCGGCATTCCCTGCATGTGCCAGTGAATAAAAAGATGTTCCACCGTTCCCATGAGCATGGATCGGATCAGGTAAGGGTCTGCGTCTTTTCGAAAAGTACCTTCATCAATACCCTGTTTGATACAATCGAGAAGCATATGGGCGGATTTTCGAATGGCGGCGTGGGCTGCTGTATTTCGAAACTCCCTGCTGGACATGAGCTGGAGAAGAACCAGGTTGGAATAATGGGGGTTGGTTTCATAAAGCCGCATAAACATAATAAGAAAGGCTCTTAATTTTCCCTCAACGCCTTTGATATAGGGCAAAACCCTCTGGAGATCCTCCGTGTTTTCATCCGAAATCTGTTCAGGGATGGAAAAAAGCAGTTTTTCCTTGGTGCCGAAATATTCATAAACCGTTGCATCGGAAACCCCTGCGGCTTTGCTGATTTCGGAAATGGTGGCATTCTGAAAGCCCTTCTCGGAAAAGATTCCCAGTGCGGCATTCATGATGTGTTTCTTTCGTTCTTTTTTATTGATTCTATTGGTCATTACCATCACTCGGTGAGTGTGTCTTCACATCTTGTTATAAGATTTACCAGAGCTTGACTTTTATTTCAATAGAATAATCATACTCAGACTATGTTATTTTGATCTAAAATATAGTTAAGCTTTTTTTAAATCAAATTGGTTGCGTTAACTATTTGGAATTCAATTTAAATTAAGGCTCGATCCATATCCCGGGGTCTATCAATGCATTCCCGGTGAAAGATGCATCGCCCATTGGGGAAGCCCGCTCATATCAATTGAAAATATAATAGATCCTAAAAAATAGAACATCACCGAGAGAACAACAGCGGCGATAATATTGATGAGTAGACCGGCTCTGGCCATTTCAGCAATTTTTACACGGCCGCTGCCGAAGATGATAGCGTTTGGCGGGGTAGCGACGGGCATCATAAACGCGCAGGAAGCAGAAATGGTGGCAGGTATCATTAAGACAAGGGGGTTGGTTTTCATGGCCACACCCACGGATGCCAGGATCGGCAGAATCATTTCCGTTGTTGCGGTATTGGATGTCAGTTCGGTTAAAAAGGTCATCCCTAAACAGGTGATTAAAATCATAGGGAAAGGGGAAATCCCGGCCAAGCCTGCGAATTTCTGCCCGATAAAAAAGGAGAGTCCGGAATCCTGAAACCCTTTTGCCAGGGCAAACCCCCCTCCAAAGAGAAGCACAATATCCCAGGGCAGTTTTCTAATGACGCCTGAATCCAGGATACACAAAGAGGCGGAGGCCTTATCACGGGCCGGCAATAGGAATAGCGTCATAGCCATAAAAATGGCCACGGTTCCGTCATCGATCATTTTCGGATAGGCGAGCAGGCTTGACCATCCTGGTATTGAAAAACAAACCAGGTTCAAATCACTTCTGAAGACCCATAGAAATGCCGTTATTGAAAAAACCCAAAGCACGGTTTTTTCTTCAAAGCCCATGGACCCCAATGCCCTGTACTCATTTTCTATGATGGACGGGTCGACTTTCACGTGAGCCGGAATCCTGAAAAATATTTTGGTGATGATCCCCCAGACCAAAACCAGCATGATCAATGAAAACGGCAGACCCATTAAAATCCAAACCCCGAAGCTTATGGGCTCTGCCTCGGGAAAAGTGATTTGAAAAATTCTCGCAAAAGAAAGATTCGGGGGCGTCCCCACAAGTGTTGCAATACCCCCGATTGAGCATGAATAGGCAATCCCGAGCATCAGACCGACGGTGAATTTCCGGCTGTCCTTTGATTGAATGTTTTCCTCCATTTGCAGAACAATGGCCATTCCAATGGGCACCATCATAATCGCTGTGGCCGTATTGGAAATCCACATGGATAAAAATGCGGAGGCTGCCATGAATCCCAATATGATCCTTGAAGGCCCGCCACCAATGATGCGGATGATAAAAAGGGCCATGCGTTTATGCAGATTCCATTTTTCCATGGCCAGGGCGATCATGAATCCACCCAGAAAAAGAAGGATGGTGCTGTTGAAATAGACCGGTGCCGTGGTTTTTCCATCCATAATCCCCAATACGGGAAACAGGACAATGGGCAAAAGGGCTGTTGCAAAAAGCGGAATGGCGTCCGTAATCCACCAGATGGCCATGAGTGCGGCCACAGCAGCCATCGGAACCACCTTGGGATATCCCGAAACGCTTTTCATAAACAGGATCAATGCGATAAATAAGATCGGCCCTATGATCAGACCGATTTTTTGACCCGGGCTTTTTTCCCCCACAGAATAACCGGGAATATTCATAATCCTCTCCAGTACGTATTGGAGTCCAGGGGAACACGGCTGCTTTGGATTTGGTTGGCGGGAAAATCCCAATCCGGGTATCCCAGGGCAATGGCCATGAGCAGGCGCTTTGAATCGGGAATATCAGCATATTGACGAAGAACATCGGGATAAAGGACCCCCTGGTCCTCAATACAGGTTCCCAGGCCGAAATTTAAGGCAGCCAAACAGATGTTCTGGATGACGATCCCCACATCAATCAAGGGTGTGCTTTCAGCCAGGGATTTATCCGCCGTGAGAATAATGGCCACCGGAGCATCAAAAAACCGGAATCCTCTTTCCATCCATTCCCCTCTTTTATCATTATCCCCCCTTTCAATGTCCATGAGTCTGAACAATTCCTTGGCCAGTTCCACCTGACGGGTTCTGTAAACACTGTCCACGGTCCATCCCACAACCGAATGCTCTCCTTTGGGCAAAACACCGGCTTTCATGTTCCGGACATTGCCTCCAACCACTTTTTTAAGCACCTCGCCCCCCAGCACAAAGAATTCCCAGGGTTGCGTATTCATGGCGGATGGGGCTCTTCCGGCAATTTCCAGAATCTCCCTTAAGATTTCCTTGGGAACAGGATCGGGTTTGTACCCCCTGATGCTTTTCCGGGTCTGAATGGCTTGGATAAGATCCATGAGAATTCTCCTTTTTTGATTCGTTTGGTTATGAAGGGTTTGACGCACGCAGGTGAAACAGGTTTTCCATTGACTTCTCTAACCCTTATTTGATAATGATTTCAATATAATTATTCAATCATTCCCTGTTTGCCAATCTTTTTTTTTACCTCTTCCGATTAAGATTTCGGAACCGTTGCCCAAGGGGGTTTATTTTGCTTTAAAAAACCGACGATCACCCATTGAGGAACATTTCCATCGAATCCAGGTCTATTATCAAGATCATAAAATGGAAGGAGGTTGAAATGCTTTATCACCACAGCACTTACGCCAAAACCAAACCGGACGGTCTTGCCTACATCATGGCCAGAGATGGTGAGAAGATTACCTGGCGGGACTACGACCGGCGCATAAATCAGTTGGCAAGGTATTTCAGAGAGATCGGTTTAATGCCCGGTGATCACATCGCCCTTTGCATGGAAAACAACGCGAAGTATTTTGAGATCATGAGTGCCTCCGGGGATTGCGGCCTTATTTTCACCTGCGTCAGCACCCACCTGAAAATTTCTGAAATGGAATATATCATCAACAATTGCGAGGCCAAATGCTTCATCACTTCCGATCAGAAAAGAGAGGACGCAAAAGTCCTTCTGGATCGCATGCCCAGGGTCACCCACCGGTTGATGGTGGGGGGCAAGATCACGGGGTATGATTCCTACGAAGAAATCCTGGCCGGGTATTCCGTTGATCCCATTCCCCTTGGAATGGCGGGGCAGGCCATGCTCTATTCTTCCGGCACCACGGGCCTTCCCAAAGGTGTCCTCTCCACAGTACAGGCCACACCCGTGGGGGAACTTGGCCCCACGGCCCAGATCATGGCACAGCTTTACCAGATGAACGAAAACAGCATTTATCTCTCCCCTGCCCCCCTCTACCATGCCGCCCCCCTGGCGTTTTGCGCCATGACCCTCTCCATGGGGGGCACGGTGATTGTCATGGAAAGATTTGACGCCGAAGCATCCCTGGCCCTGATTGAAAAATACAAAGCCACCCACAGCCAGTGGGTTCCCACCATGTTCATCCGAATGCTGAAACTTCCTGAACCGGTGAGGAAACAGTATGATATTTCCAGCATGAAAATGGCCATACACGCAGCCGCCCCCTGCCCTATTGAAATCAAGGAGCAGATGATTCAATGGTGGGGGCCTGTTTTTTTGGAATATTATGCCGGAACCGAAGGCAACACCATGGTCATGATTTCTTCTGCGGAATGGCTTCAGCACAAAGGCTCCGTGGGTAAAGCCTATATCGGGAAAATCCACATCCTGGATGATGAAGAAAAAGAATTGCCTTCCGGTCAGCCGGGTTTGATTTTCGTTGAAGAAGGGAATACCTTCGAATATCACAAGGAGCCGAAAAAAACCGCGGAATCCAGAAGTTCCCATGGCTGGTCTACTCTGGGAGATATTGGCTACCTGGACCAGGAGGAATATTTATACCTCACGGATCGCAAGTCCAACATGATCATATCCGGCGGCGTTAATATTTATCCCCAGGAAGCAGAAAATGTTCTGACCCTGCATCATAAGATCATGGATGTGGCTGTTATCGGGGTTCCCAATGAAGATTTCGGAGAAGAAGTCAAAGCCGTTGTCCAGTTGATGGACCCGGATGAGGCGGGTCCTGAACTGGAAAGGGAGTTGATCGCCTATTGCAAGGAGCGGCTTTCGGATATCAAATGCCCGAGATCCATTGATTTTACAAATGACCTTCCCAGAACGCCTACCGGCAAACTGATCAAACGTCTTTTGAAAGAAAAGTATTGGGGGAAGGATGGTAAAACCATTTAAGCCCTTTAAATTTATTCTTGAAGTTTAATTGTTTAACATTATGAAATGGAAGGGAATGTGACTTATGCAAGATGTATTTATCGTGAGCGCGGCCAGAACCCCTGTGGGAAAAAGAAACGGCTATCTCAGGGCAAAAGTCCCGGCAGAATTGCTGGGTTCGGTGTTGGATGAGGTTGTGGATCGGGCAGGCATTGATCCAGGCCTTGTGGAGGATGTGATCAACGGAACGGTTTACCAGGTAGGGGAGCAGGGGTTTACCCTTGGACGAAATGCTGTTTTTGCTTCCAAACTGCCTGACACGGTGCCGGGAACTTCGGTGAACCGCCAGTGCGGCAGTTCTTTAACCGCCATTCAGATGGCTTATGGTATGATCGCTTCGGGAACCTTTGACATCGCCATTGCCAGCGGAATTGAAATCATGAGTAAATTCCCCATTGGTTCCGATGTGGGAGGAACCCTTCCGGACGGGCGGCCCCAGGGTCAGGCCTTCGGAGAGTTCTACATGAAAAGACTGGCAGGCAAAGAATTCTACAACCAGGGACAAGCAGCACAGGCCATTGCCAAAAAATGGAATATCACCCGGCTGGAATGTGAGCAGTTTGCCGTATCCAGCCATGCCAAGGCCCACCAGGCCACCCAAGGGGGATATTTTAAAAAGGAAATTCTTCCCACCAAAGGCCTGGATGCTGAAGGCAAAGAAATCATGGTGGATAAAGATGAGCCCATCCGGCCCGACACCAGCCTGGAAAAGCTGGCCACCCTGAAGTCCGCTTTGGGTACGGAAATGATCACTGCAGGAATCTCAAGCCCGGTAACAGACGGTGCCTCTGCCATGCTCCTGGTGGGTGAGAACAAATTGAAAGCCCTGAACCTGAAACCCCTTGCCCGCATCCGGGCCAATGCCGTGGTGGGATGCGAGCCCGAATTGATGCTCACCGGCCCCGTCTATGCAACCCCCAAGGTTCTGAGCAAAGCCGGGCTTTCCATGGCAGATATCGACATTTTTGAAGTGAACGAAGCCTTTGCCCCCATTCCCCTGGCCTGGGCAAAGGAATTGAATGCACCCATGGATCGGCTCAACGTGAACGGCGGTGCCATTGCCCTGGGCCATCCCGTGGGGAATTCAGGCTGCCGATTGAGCGTGACCGCTATCTACGAGCTCATCAGAAGGAATGCAAGATATGCCCTGGTGACCCTTTGCACCGGCGGGGCCATGGCCCCGGCCACCATTTTTGAAAGGGTGTAGGCGGCGTTGAAGATTTCCCGAAACAAGGTCATGGATCTGAAAGAAGCCATAGGGGCCTTTGTCAAAGAAGGCTCTCATATTTCCATCGGCGGATTTACCGTGAGCCGGGCCCCCATGGCGGCTGTTTTTGAAATCATCCGGCAGAAAATAAAACACCTTCATATTTATGTTCATTCTGCAGGCCCGGCCATTGATGATCTCATTGGCGCAGGCTGTGTGGATAAAATCGAACTGGCCTATTCAGGAAACGGGCGGTTCGCCCCAACAGGCATACGATTTAAAAAGGCCGTACAGAACAAGGAGATACTGGTGGAGGATTATTCCAACTACCAGATGACCTTAAGATTCATGGCCGGGGCCATGGGGTTGCCATTCTTACCCGTCAAATCCGGGTTCGGAACCGATATTCTTGAAAAATGGGGATTCCCGAAGGAATTAAGGGCGGCTGACCCCAAGATTCCGGATGACAAACTTAAAGTGATTGAGAACCCCTTTCCGGACTGGTGCGGGGTGGATAAACTGGTGGCTTTGCCCGCCATCCACCCGGACGTGACCTTGATCCACGCCCAGAAGGCCGACGCCCAAGGCACGGTCAGAATTCAGGGCCTGACCTATGCTGACATCGAGCAGGCCAAATCCGCAAAACACCTCATTGTCACCTGCGAGGACATTGTGGAAACGGATGAACTCCGGAAAGAACCGGATGCCAATACCCTGCCCCATTTCCTCACCGATGCCGTCTGCCGGGTTCCTTTTGGCGCTTTCCCCACCGCCTGCTACCATTATTATGACTATGACGCGAACTTTCTCACCCGGCATGAGATGTTCGCCAAGGATGATGCGCAGTATGAAGCCTATCTTCAGAAGTATATCCGGGGAACAGAGAACCATAAGGAATTTTTAGATCTCATCGGTCCTGCGACCCTGGATAAAATCAAGGCTGACCAGAGAACCGGATACGCCACGGGAATGAATCGATCAAAGTAAAAAGAAACGGAAATGACAGGCTATTCATTAAAGGAAATCATGGCCATTCAGGCCGCCAAATTCATACAAGACGGGGATATCGTCTTCTGTGGAACCGGCATATCCATGCTTGCGGCCATGGCGGCAAAGCACATCAGCGCCCCGGACAGTGTTATCTTTTTTGAAACCGGCGCCATTGATTCAAAGCTGGAGGAAATCCCTCTGGCTGTTGGGGATCCCAGGGCCATGTTCCGGACTTCTGTAAACGGCGGCCTGGCCGATGCCTTTGCCTTTATGCAGAATCCATTTACCGGCCCTCATATCATCGCCATTCTGGGGGCTGCTCAGATTGACCGGTATGGCAATTTGAATTCCATGGTAATCGGGCCCTATGAAAATCCGCAAATCCGATTTGCAGGAAACGGCGGGGCCAGCGATGTCATGTCCTTTGTGGGCCGAACCCTGATTTTCATGCAGCACGAGAAAAGAAAATTCGTGGAAAAACTGGATTATGTTTCCAGTCCGGGCTGGCTGAGTGGTGGAAATTCAAGGACAAAAGAGGGATTGTCCCGGGGCGGCCCCCTGGCCGTGATCACCAACCTGGGTGTGATGGAATTCCACCCGAAGACCCATGAAATGGTTTTAGCAGGATACTACCCCGGCATTTCCCTTGATCAGATCTCCCGGAACACCGGCTTTGACCTGGATGTGTCCGACGCCAAAGAAATTCCCCATCCTTCCATCGAAGAGCTCAGAATTTTACGTGAAGTGTGCGACCCCCATGGTTTGATCATAGGGAGCTAATTTCCTTGAGCAGACTTATGGTTGTCTGCGGGATACCGCGATCCAAAGAGGCGGACCCCCGAAAAAGCGGCTGATTTCAGGCATAAATAGACTCACAACGTAAGGAGGGAAAAACGTCTTCCGGTTTTTTACCCGTAACTTTTAGGTGCATGGAGTCGGGACAGAGATCAATTTTATCGAGCCAGACAAGCTCGCCGAATGAACCGATTTGAACCTGTTCAAAAATATGTGGGTCACGCCATAAAGCAAAAACACCATTGCCGACCAGGTCGGATAGGTCAACTTCCCCCCGCACACCGTCGTCAAATACCAGTTCAAGTCGATAATTTTTTACAACGGACACCTTTGTGATTTTCACCATTGTTTCGCTCCTCCTTTTTGCCTTTTATAGCATGTAACGGTCTGTCTGCCTGCCTCTTCCAAGCATGTAGTCCTTTTCAAGACTGAACAAGGAGGATGCCTTTTCAAGCACCGAATTGAAATCCAAGTCCTGGCTCTTCAATTCATTCAGTCGGTGATATGGATTTTGTGCTCACAACGAAAGCAAAACTTGGCGCAAAAGGAATTGGGCGTAAAGTAATTGAAAACGATATTGGATTTGAACTCAAGGGGCCCCAAGAACCTTACATGTCTGTTTTTGACCCCGAAAAGGCACCGCTTAGCCCAAATAACGCCTATTTTTGGCACGTTTCACTTTAAATAACAGTTTAATAGCTTGGTCCGACAAGGATTTGTAAAGTCCTAATTCGATAATATCGATTCATATCTTTTTCCAATAAAGTTCATTACATCAAATCGATTCTATGATGATATTTTTTCACGCAATCCGCTCAACGCTTCATCGGTTCTCATGACAAAACCATACCAGAGAGATATTGATTGGAGGCTATTTTTGTGAATTTCCGGGCTCCAAGCGCCACATGCGTCATCAACAAGAAATACATCGAACCCCAAATCAGCAGCAGTCCGCGCCGCACCTTCCACACAGCCATTGGTGACAACACCTGTAATGAAAAGCTGCTCAATGCCCATATTTTTCAGAATTAACTCTATCTTGGTAGACACAAATACGTTGCTCGTGCTTTTATGCACGATAAGGTCGTGTTCATCTGGCTTTAACGAATCAACAATCTTAGACCCAGGATGATCCTTATGAGGAAAAATTGGATCACCTACAAACTGTCTGGCTGTTTTATTGACATCCCTTAAACCCCGATTCAAATCTTTCCCATCTATATCTAAGGAAGAGAACATAGTGTATATTATCTGTAGGCCGTTTTCCCGATAAAAATCGATAAGCTTTCTGATATTGGGCTCCACCACCGAAACGGATTGCTCCATAAAGTAGTCAAGTACCCCGGGAATCCCAGCATTAGTTAGCTTGTATGAAGCCCATTTTTTTCTTACTTGGTATTCCTGCATGTCGATTATAAGTAGTGCAGACTTTCCAGGAATGATCTCGGGGGTCTTTAATTTATTATTCTCAATGAATTTCTGTATAGATTGATTACTCATCTCCTTAATCCTGTTTGTCCGAGCCTTCTTGAATTTATAACGCCGCGCATTACAGGCCGCAAAAGTAATGCGGGCTTTGAAAAAGTTAAGTTAAATGATGACTATGCCAAAACCATGGCGGCCCGCCTTTTGCGGTCCTTTGTAAATGCGCATGTTATGAGCCCGATGACAATCTCAAATTTCGTAAATTGTAAATATACTTAAACACTATAAAAATTAAAACGACCTCAACCCCCAGCATGATATGTGAAGGCAAGTAGTTTGTTTTTACAATAATTGAATCTGGCGATGCCTCCATCACTGATGGTTGATCGAAGGTTAAATAAACATAATAGTGACTGATTAATAGGGACAAACGATTGATAGCATCTATAATCATCGCAAAAACAGACAAATAGAAATAATTCTTTTTATCTTTCTTAAGTATGGCCGCGATTCCAACCACAAACATTAATAATGGAAGAAAGACCTTATATAATAAATCAGGGTTCGAAATCCACATTACTTGGCCAGGCAGCACAACTAAATTGTTTCTGCCGAAGGTGTGAAAGCCAATTAGTGATATAAATATTAACACGATAATTCTCATGAATTACTATTTCCTGCTCATAACACAGCTGTAGCAAGTTGTTAGGGTCTTATACTTTTTAATTCTATCAGGCTGTCTTGTTTAACCATTATCAAACCTCTTTTAGGGCGGTCTAAATCGAGAATGATGAATACAACTAAAACTATCAATAAGGTAAAGATTACTGTTGGTATATAGGCTCGCTTTAGACACAGTCCGCTAGTATAGCCCATCAAGGCTCCACTAATTATAAAAATAATAAATAGTATGAAGAGAATTACTTCTGGAACATGCCTTTGTAAAAGGGCATTTCTTTCACCTCTAGCATCAATTAAATCATTCAGGGATGAAATAAGGTATCCTGTAGTTACTGGTCTTGGGTCAATTTCCACCGCTTTTATTGATTGATCCCATATTTGATTTTGAATTTCATCGGTCTTATCATTTATCGATTTACGTTGAGTTTTCATCGTTAAATCCACAGAACTAATTTCTATTCTCAAATCGATATATTTTTGTAATAAGCTGTATGTTGTTGAGTCGTATGGTTTAGGTAATAACTTTGTCCTTAATAATGCAGTCCCAATTGCGTTAGCTTCTTTAATTACTGCGTGACTCCTGTTGTCAAATCGCTGCAATGCCATGTTAAATGTAAATCCCAATAGAAGAGCTAAAAGACCAAGAATACCGGCTTGAATAGCTGTAGTCTGAGACTTAACTTCGTGATCAGTTTTATTTTGATACAACTTTCCTATACGAAAAAATATTTCATACGCAATAAGAATGGCTATAAATAGTAAGGCTACAATTAAAATGCTGTTTTGGTTGTACATAATCTCCTCTTTCATTTTAATTTACTCATTATTTTTATAGCCCCTTGCGTCGAGGGTCATGCGCGGGCGGGTAGCCCGTCGCCTGCACCCTCTTGTTGGCACATTATTTCCGCTTTGCCGCAAAGATATTATCATGCTGAAACAAGGCATGAAATTTGGGCGTGAGCCAACCACAGCCCATGCCCCCACCAAGTCGCACATTAGCCAGTGCGGAGAGCCATAAAATTATCGACCGGCTAATTTACTAACACGGCTTTTCTTACTTAAACTCTTTCGATGCTGCGTTCATAGAAGATGAGCGAAAAGTAATTTTTTTGATTGGCATCTTGTTTTTAAGTAGCTCGTAAAAAAGCTCGCAAAGATTCTCACAAGTAGAAACTTTTTTGGTCACAACTATTCTGTATTCCGGGTATGACCAAGCAAGTGCATGGTCTATCTTTTTAAGGGGAACACAATGCTCTGGGTCGTTATTGATGCCTTCCTTTTTGTATACAGCAAGAACAGCGTCAAGAAGCGGGTCGCCTTCTTGAAACAATGTTGCGTGGTGAAAATGGTCACAAACTTCCCATGCTTTTTTGAATCCTTCTTTACAAGCGTGTGCAAATCCCGTTTCCGGATCTACGGTGTCTTCAAGTTCAATTGTTAAAAGACCTGAGTGCCCGTGAAGGTGCTTTGCTTCTTTCGGCCATTTCATAAACCTATGTGCGTACTGGAAGTCAAGGTTTACGATTGATGTGTACTTGTCGTTTGACATGATAAACTCCTCTCTAAGTTTTGGTTTAAATGACTAATGGTCTTTATTATATTCGGAAAAAAGAACTATCGGGATAGGGAGTGACCTCACGGCCACCCCCTCCCACGCCACCCGGCATACGGATCACGTACCAAGGCGGTTCGGCTGATCAGGAAGGTTAATTTCCCGGCAGGAAAAGTCCAAGAGAAATAAAATATTGTTTCGAT
>VMSV01000238.1 GCA_013791935.1 Desulfobacteraceae bacterium
GGCCTTTTTACCGGTGTCATAAAACTCATGGATATCGAAACCGTGGCCAGGAAAGACGGTTATGCCGCTACGGAAAGAAGGGTAAAGCTCACCGTGGATATGGAATTGAAAGACCCGGCGGGAAGGATTTTGTGGGTGGGAAAAAATATCACGGCATCCGAGACCTATCTGGTGGTCCCTGAAAAACCGGGCACTGAATATAACAGAAAAATCGCCGTGGCAAAGGTTTCCAAAAAGATTGCGCAGAAGGTGTTTCAGCAGTTGAACTGGAACTTTTAATTCCGTTGATGGGGCAGAAAGGAAAAGGCATTTTTCAAAGAACCCATTGAAAAATGCCTTTTCCATATTTGAAAACAGGGCCTTGACGGCATGCCTGCAAAAATTACTGGACTTTTGCCTTATTGAGCTGTTTAGTGAGCCTGGAGATTTTTCTTGAAGCCGTATTTTTTTTGATGACGCCTTTTTTGGCTGCCTTCTGAATAGCTGATTTGGCTCCATCAAGCATTTTTGAAACCTCTTCGGTGACATTGTTTTCTATGGCCTGCCGAATTTCTTTGACCACACTTTTAATTCTGGTTTTGACGGTTTTGTTTCTCAATCGTCGAACTTCATTCTGGGTTGCGCGTTTTATTTCCGATTTATGGTTTGCCAAATGCCGATCTCCTTTCAAACTGTTTAAATCTATCAGAGAATCGTTCATATATATATTTGCCCCGGTCTTGTCAAGGGATTTTAAACGATCTTTCTATAAAAGATTTTAGAGGATTGGGTTGAATTCATTTTAAAAGACGGCTAATAACCGGAACATGGGGAACATGACAAGAACAGCCGGAGTTGTGGGGGCGCTGACGTTCGTCAGCCGGGTGCTCGGGTTCGCAAGGGATGCTTGTATTGCCTGGTTTTTCGGAGCAGGCGTTTCTTCCGACGCCTTTTTCGTGGCATTCCGGATTCCGAATCTGCTTCGAAGGCTCTTTGCCGAAGGGTCCCTGAGCATGGCTTTTGTTGCGGTTTTCACCGAAACCCTGGTGAAAAACGGCAAAGAGGATGCGTATGGATTTGCAGGGTCCGCGTTGAAATGGCTGTCCCTGGTTCTGACCGGGGTAACCCTCGGAGGCATTCTTTTGGCTCCCTGGATCATCGGAATTCTGGCGCCGGGTTTTACCCAGGATCCGACCAAATTCGCCCTGACGGTACTCATGACCCGAATCATGTTTCCCTATGTGTTTTTCATCGGACTCGTGGCGGTATGCATGGGGATTTTGAATGTGCTCGGGCATTTTGCCGCCCCGGCCCTGGCCCCGGTATTGTTGAATCTTGCCATGATCGGATCCATGCTCTGGGTGTCCCCGCGAATGGACGAGCCTGTTTTGGGGCTTTGTTTCGGGGTGGTTTTCGGGGGAGCGCTTCAGCTCGCGCTTCAGGTTCCCTTCCTGGTAAAAAAAGGGTTGAGGGTTTTCAGGAAAGTCAGCCTGTATCATCCGGGTATTAAAAAAGCCGCCTTCCTTTTGATTCCAACCATATTCGGGGCCGCGGCCTACCATGTGAATATGCTCACGGGAACCTTCCTCGCATCTTTTCTGGATGAAGGAAGCATATCCTATCTTTATTATGCGGAGAAGTTGATCGAATTTCCCCTGGGAATTTTTGCCGCCACAGCCACCGCCACCATCCTGCCGGTCATGTCGCGCCAGGCCGCAAGCGGGGATCTCTCGGCCATTAAAGATACATTTTGTGCTTCCCTTCAACTCCTTCTTTATGTTACCATACCGGCCATGGTTGGGCTTCTGGTGTTAAGGGAACCCATTGTTTCGATACTGCTTGAAAGAGGTGAATTCAACCAGGCCGCAGTTAAATTTACAGCGGATGCCTTGAAATACTACGGAATCGGCATTTGGGCTTTTGCTTCCGAGAGGATTCTGGTTTCCACCTTTTACGCACTGCAGGATGCCCGAACCCCGGTCCGTGTGGCGCTCATCTCCGTGGTGGTGAACATCGGAGCCGCCTGCCTGCTCATGATTCCCATGGGATTTTGCGGCATCGCCCTGGCCGCATCCCTGGCCTCGACCCTGAATTTTATTCTGCTTTTCAACCGGCTAAACATCAAGCTTGGGGGCATTGAATTGAAGGGCATGGTGACGTCCGCGGGGAAAACCATTCTCGGATCTCTGGTCATGGGTCTTACGGTCCATGGGTTTTTCCGTTTTCTTGTTTCTTCCGGGGAAGAATCCAATCTTTCCAAAACCATGGATTTGGCCGCTGGTATTTTTACAGGCGTGATTTCCTATGGCTTATTCTCTTTGTTTGTGAGGCAGCCGGAATTCATGGCGGTTTGCGCTTCCATTCGGAAAAGGATATCAAGATGAATTCATATAAAGAAAAAATCATTTATTCCTCGGCTATTTTGTTGATGTTTTTCATGCTTTTGTTTATCTTATTCGGCGATAAGGGCCTCATGGAATTTAATCACCTGAAACAGGAAAAGGGCCTGATCATTCAGAATAATAAAGACCTGAACCAGAAAAATCTCATCATGTACCGTCATATCGAACGTCTGAAAAAAGATCCGGCCTATATTGAAAGTGTTGCCAGAAAAGATTACGGCATGGTGGGCGTGGATGAAATCGTGGTGAAGCTGAATCCCGGCGGGGAGGGGTCGCCATGAGCATGGATGATGTTTTTAAAACCAGAACCATGGCCGGAATCCTTACTTCCCAGGGACAGTTGAAAAAGGCTGAAGAAATTATCACCCATTTGCTGGAACAAAATCCCCATCAGCCTGACCTTGAGGTTGAGCTTGATCTTCTGGGCATGAGGATGAACCCGAAAAATTCCAATCCCCGGGAGAGGTTGAACGAGCTTTACAGGATATGGATCAACGCGGCCAGGAAGGTTCTTTGAATCGATAAAACTGAACCCTGCACTTCAAAAACAGAAACGGCGGTTTCCATGACATTGAAAAATAAACGAATCGTACTGGGGGTCTGCGGTGGAATTGCGGCCTATAAAAGCATTCTGCTGCTGAGGCTTTTGAAAAAGGAAGGGGCCCATGTCCGGGTGATCATGACAAAAAACGCCGGGTATTTTGTGGGTCCCACAACCTTTGAAGCCCTGTCTGAAAAACCCGTGTGCATGGATCTGTTTGAAAAAACCGATGATGCCGCCATCAGCCATATTAAATGGGCAGATGAGGCGGATGCCGTGGTGGTGGCTCCTGCCACGGCCAACATGATTGCCAAGATGGCAAACGGCCTGGCGGACGACGCATTAAGCACTTTCCTGTTGGCGGTCACCACCCCGGTTCTGGTGTGCCCTGCCATGAACACCAATATGCTTCTGCATCCCGCCACCCAGCGCAATCTTGAGACCCTCCGCTCGGATGGATTCGAGGTTCTGGAAACCGATTTCGGGAAAATGGCCTGCGGAACCACCGGACCCGGAAGGCTGCCGGATGCGGAATATATCCTGGATCGGTTGAAAGCTTGTTTGTTCTCTAAGGATTATGAAGGAAAAACCGTTCTGGTGTCCGCAGGGCCCACCCGGGAATTCATAGACCCGGTTCGGTTCATCAGCAACCCTTCCTCCGGGAAAATGGGCTATGCCATCGCAAGGGCTGCGGAACAACGGGGCGCCTGTGTGATTCTGGTGACCGGTCCAACCGCGTTGGAGGCCCCTTATCATGTGGAAGCCCTTCCGGTGGATAGCGCCCGGGACATGGCCAAAGCCGTGTTTGAAAACATGGACCGTGCGGATGTAATTATCAAAACTGCGGCCGTGGGAGATTACCGGGCCAAAACCCAAGCCGATCAAAAAATAAAAAAGCAAAATGAAGAACTGGTCCTTGAACTGGTCCAAAATCAGGATATTCTTAAGGAATTGGGAGCCAGGAAAACAAGGCAGTTCCTGGTGGGATTCGCCGCGGAAACTCGGGATCTTGCAGCCAATGCCGGTGAGAAACTGAAAAAAAAGAACCTGGATATCATTGTGGGCAATCTTGTGGGCAGCCCGGATTCGGGTTTTCAGGCAGATACCAACAAGGTGACCCTGTTTTTCAAGGACGGGTCCAGCGAGGCATTGCCCCTTCTGGGCAAGGATGAAGTAGCCCATATCCTTTTAGACAGGATACTAGAGAAAAATGGCAACTGACCGGAACATCATAACCGACATTTCCGATTACCTTCAGTTTCTCAAGGAAGCGGGGGTTTCCGGGTTTGATTGTTCGGAACAAACCCTGAAGACGATTAGCACCTGGGGAACCTCGCAACAGAAAAACCCGACCCCACCGGTTGAACCGGGGGATTCCGAAAGCCTGGCCCAAATCCTTGCCGACCTTTCGGATTGCCGGGGCTGCAAGCTTTGCGGGACCAGGCGAAATATCGTTTTCGGATCGGGAAACCCCGATGCAAAGCTGGTTTTTGTGGGGGAGGGGCCCGGAAATGACGAGGACATGGCAGGCGAGCCTTTTGTGGGCAAAGCCGGCCAGCTTCTCACCAAAATCATTGAGGCCATTCAACTGAGCCGGGATCAGGTGTACATCTGCAACATCGTCAAATGCCGGCCCCCTGAAAACAGGAACCCTGAGCCGGACGAGATCAACGCGTGTCTGCCCTGGTTAAAAAGACAGATCCGGGCCATCCAACCGGAGTATATCTGTGCCTTGGGAACCGTAGCGGCCCGGGCCCTTCTTCACAGCCAAGCGCCCATTTCCGGTTTAAGAGGCCGCTTTTTCGATTTTGAAGGAATTCGGGTTCTGCCCACCTTCCATCCGGCCTACCTTCTCCGGAATCCCGATAAGAAAAGGGAGGTCTGGAAGGATATGCAGCTGCTGATGAAAACCATGGGGGCCGAAGGTTCCCAAGAACCGGTTTTTCCACCGAAAGGGTAAACAAAATGAAGCATAAAATCTTAATGATATTATTGTTTATTTTGTGCATAGGCTTTCCTTTGAAAGGGGATGCCGATGAAAAAGCAATTTATATCATCAAAGTTTCCAGTGCCATCAGCCCGGCCACGGCGGATTTTATTCAAACCGGAATTGTAAAGGCCCAAAAGGCCCACGCGGCCTGTTTTGTGATTCTGCTGGATACCCCCGGCGGACTTTCCGAATCCATGCGGGATATCGTCATTAATCTTCTCGCCAGTGACGTCCCGGTGGTGGTCTATGTATCTCCATCCGGGGCCAGAGCCGCTTCCGCCGGGGTAATGATCACCATGGCGGCGGACATTGCGGCCATGGCGCCGGGAACCAATATCGGTGCCGCCCATCCGGTGGGGATCGGTGGGAAAAGCATTGAGGGGCACATTTCGGACAAGGTGGTGAACGACATGGTGGCCCAGGCCAGAAGCGTTGCGGAAAAACGGGGAAGAAACGCGGACTGGGTGGAAAAGGCCATTCGGGAGAGCGTTTCCGTAACGGAGAAGGAAGCCCTTGAAAAAAAGGTCATTGAAGTCATTGCCGACAACCTTGACGATCTTATCGTGAAAATCCATGGCAGAGAGGTGCAAGGCAAGGGAACCCTGAATGTGAAAGATGCTGAAAGAATCGTGATTGAGGAAGGGATTAGAACCCGGATACTCAAAGCCATCAGCGACCCCAATATCGCCTATATTCTCATGATGATCGGCTTTGCCGGACTTTATTTCGAGCTCTCCCATCCCGGTGCTATATTCCCCGGGGTCGTCGGCGGAATCGCCATCATTCTTGCGTTTTATTCCTTCCAGAACCTTGAGGTGAACTATGCGGGAATCCTGCTTATCGTGCTCGCCATCATCTTTTTCATTATGGAGATGAAGGTCGCCAGTTTCGGTCTATTGAGCATGGCCGGCGTGGTTTCCTTGTTGCTGGGGTCCCTGATGCTATTTGACCGGGATAATACTGAAATGCGGATTTCCTGGCAGGTGCTGATTCCAACCCTTGTTCTTGTGTCGGGCTTTTTTGCGACGGTGGCGGCGCTTGTGTTCAAGGCCCAGGTATCCAAACCCATGACCGGAGAAAAGGGCCTGGTGGGGGAAATCGGCGTGGTGAAACGAAGGATCGCCCCAAACGGTAAAGTTGCGGTCCATGGCGAGATCTGGCAGGCCACAGCGGACCGGGAAATTGAAGAAGGAAAGCGAGTGAGAGTCGTCCGGGTGGAAAACCTGGTGATTGTGGTTGAGGAAATGAATTGAGAAGGGATTTTCACCTAATTTAGGTTTCAATCGGCGTCCTATAAAAGCGTTTGGCTCATCGCAGGTTAACCCAAAAAAAGGAGTCTCGAATGTTACCTCAGCTCATCGCAATAATTGTTATTGTCATTTTCTTTCTCATCGCAGCCATCAAGATTCTGAATGAATACGAACGGGGGGTTATTTTCAGGTTGGGCCGTGTGATGAAAGCCAAAGGCCCGGGAATCATCATCCTCATCCCCGTAATCGACCGCATGGTGCGGGTGAGCCTTCGGCTGGTGGTCATGGATGTGGACCCCCAGGATGTGATCACAAGGGACAATGTTTCGGTGAAAGTCAATGCGGTGATTTATTTCCGGGTGATCGACCCTACCAAAGCCATTGTGGAGGTTGAAAATTACACCTATGCCATGTCCCAGCTCGCCCAAACCACGATTCGGAGCGTCTGCGGCCAGGCTGAACTCGACGATCTGCTGTCGGAAAGGGATAAAATCAACATGGAACTTCAAGAAATCCTGGATACCCATACGGATTCATGGGGTGTGAAGGTGTCCAATGTTGAGCTCAAACACATTGATCTTCCCCAAGAAATGCAAAGGGCCATGGCAAAACAGGCGGAAGCCGAAAGGGAGCGGCGGGCGAAGATCATCAATGCCGAAGGCGAATTTCAGGCTGCGGCCAAGCTTGCGGAAGCGGCCTCCATCATCGGCGACCATCCCATGGCCCTTCAACTCCGGTACCTCCAGACCATGCGGGAAATGTCCGCAGAGAACAATACCACCACAATTTTTCCGGTTCCCCTTGACCTGTTTGCACCGTTTTTAAAAACCAAGGAAGGCTGATCCTGAAAAAAGGTTGTGCAAATTCCGGCAAACTATTGACATAATAGTTGGAAATATATTAATTTCATTTCCCTTGATTCCAAGGGGCTCGATTGTTTTTATAAACGCTGAATCCAACCACGGGTTTAAGCAAAAATAAAGCGGAGGCTCAAAGGCCTCCGCTTATCGTTTTCGACATTTGAAAGGAGAGGATTTACCATGGGAAAGAAAAAGCAGGACACCAAAGAAAAACCGCTGGAGAAGATGACTTCCAAGGAACTCAGGGTTGTGGCCCTGACCCTTCCTGAAATTACAGGCGTTCACGGAATGAACAAGGTTGAGTTGATTTCCGGGGTTAAAAAAGCCAGGGGTATTGTGGAGGCACCAAGCAATGACAAGGCCACCGGACGTGAAATTAAACAGAAGATGCGCCAGGTTAAAGTGGCCCTTACCAAAGCGGTGGAAGCCAGCGATGAAAAAATGGCCGCCATCTATAAAAAAAGGGTGGTTCGATTAAAGAAGAGAACCAGAAGGCTTGCTACCTGAAAATAGGCGGGGAATTGAAGGACCTGCTTCCTGATGCAGAAAAAAAAGAGGGGGCTTACCCATGCTTGTCCTGGGAGAGCATATCGCGCGTTTTGTGGAATCCCTGGCCTCGGAAAAAGGGTATTCTCCTAATACCTGCAGGGCCTATGACCATGATCTCAGAGAATTCTTTGCCTATATCAGAGGTGTTGAAAGCCCGGAAAGATCTGACAAGGAAGAAGAGGTCCTGCCGGATACTCTTGTGATCCGGGGTTTTCTGGGGGTTCTGCACAAGAGGAACGACAAGGCCAGCATCGCCAGGAAATTATCCGCCCTGAGAACGTTTTTCAGGCACCTGGTGAAGCGGGGTGTGATCGGCGAAAATCCGGCTGATTTTATCCACACCCCCAAGCAGGGTCATAAGATCCCCACGGTTTTTTCCGTGGATGATATGTTCAGGCTTCTGGATTCCATTGAAAAGGATTCGCTGCTTGGTCTTCGGAACCGGGCCATGTTCGAGACCCTGTATTCTGCAGGATTGAGGGTTTCCGAACTTTCGGGGATGAACGTGGCCGATGTGGACAGGAGCGGAAAAACCATCAGGGTTCGGGGAAAGGGGAACAAGGAAAGGGTGGTTCCCGTGGGTGAAAAAGCTTTGCGTGCCATGGGGGACTATCGTTTGGCGCTTGCCAAAGCCAAAAAAGATGGAGCGGAACGGCTTGAGCCCATGTTTTTAAACCGGAACGGGGGTCGGATCACGTCAAGATCCATCGCCAGAATTCTGGATCGACTGGCTGTGGCCTGCGGCATTCCCATTCCCATGTTTCCCCACGCGGTCCGGCATTCCTTTGCGACCCATCTGCTGGATGCCGGAGCGGATTTAAGGGCGGTTCAGGAACTTCTGGGACATAAAAGCCTTTCCACCACCCAGAAATATACCCATGTGAGCATGGATAAGCTTATGGAAATCTATGATAAAACACACCCCAGGCGGTGAATGAATGAATAAAGACGATTCAATGAAGTTCCATGGAACCACCATTCTGGCGGTCCGGCACAAGGATCGATTGGCTGTGGCCGGAGACGGCCAGGTCACTCTGAATAACACGGTGGTGAAGCACAAGGCCAGAAAAGTCAGAAAAATCTACAATGAAAAAATCATCGTGGGTTTTGCCGGGGCCACGGCGGATGCCATGCACCTTTCGGAACGCCTGGAGGCCAAGCTCGAGCGCCATAACGGCAATCTCACCCGGGCTGCGGTTGAACTGGCCAGGGACTGGCGCACGGATAAATTTTTAAGGCGCCTGGAAGCCATCATGATCGCAGCGGATAAAACCAGCATGTATTTGATTTCAGGCAGCGGGGATGTGATCGAGCCCGACGAGGGCGTGATGGGCATCGGGTCCGGGGGAACCATGGCCCAGGCTGCGGCCATGGCTTTGGTCCGGCATACGGATCTCTCGGCCTCAGACATTGTGAAAGCAGCCATGGAAATTACCTCCTCCCTATGTATATACACCAATCCTTCAGTGACCCTGGAGGAACTTTAAAAAGGGTTCAACGGAATCTGGAAGCAGTGATATGAGTGATTTAAAACCTTTTGAAATCGTCCGGGAATTGGATAAATACATCATCGGCCAGGAAAAGGCCAAGCGATTTGTGGCCATTGCCTTGAGAAATCGCTGGCGCAGGCGTCATGTGGAGGAATCCCTCCGGGATGAAATCGCACCCAAAAACATTATTCTCATCGGCTCCACCGGGGTGGGGAAAACGGAAATTGCAAGGCGGCTTTCAAAACTCACCGATTCCCCGTTCAACAAGGTAGAAGCCTCGAAATTCACCGAGGTGGGGTATGTGGGCCGGGATGTGGAATCCATGGTGAGGGATCTGGTGGAACTGACGGTGGCGGCGGTGAAATCCGAAGAACAGGAAGCCGTGAAGGAAAAGGCCCACGCCCTGGCCGAAGAAAAACTCCTGGATCTTTTGCTCCCCAAGCAGAACTTGCCGGCAAAGCCCATGGAAACAGAGGAGTCCGATTCGGATGTTTATTTGCTTGAGGAAGAGAAAGAACCCATCTCCTCCACCCGGGAGAAGCTAAGATTGTTGCTTCTGGACGGAAAGCTGGATCACCGCTTCGTGGAGATGGAGGTTCAGGAAAGGTCCATGCCGGTGGTGGAGATATTCTCCAATGTGGGCATGGAAGAGATGGGGGTCAATTTCAAAGACATGCTGGGCGGACTGATGCCCAAAAACACCCGGAAAAAGAAACTCACCGTGGCCGAAGCCAGAGAAATCATCACCCAGGAAGAAGCCAGCAGTCTGGTGGATATGGACAAGGTGGTGAAAACCGCACTGGAAAAGGTGGAACAGTCCGGAATTATCTTCCTGGATGAAATCGACAAGATCGTGGGCAAGGATGGAGGCCACGGGCCGGATGTATCCAGGGAAGGGGTCCAAAGGGATCTTCTGCCCCTGGTGGAAGGATGTGTGGTGTCCACCAAATACGGATCACTGAAGACGGACCATATACTCTTTATCGCATCGGGAGCCTTTCACGCGGTGAAACCGTCGGATTTGATCCCCGAGCTTCAGGGTCGTTTCCCCATTCGGGTGGAGTTGGACTCCCTGGGGGAAAAGGAGTTTAAACGGATACTGGTGGAACCCCGAAACGCCCTGCTCCTTCAGTATCAGGCCCTTTTGAGAACCGAAGGGGTTGAGATCGTGTTCAGGGAAGATGCCATTGACGAGATTGCAAAAACCGCCCAGGAAGTGAACACGTTAACCGAAAATATCGGTGCCAGAAGACTGCACACCCTGCTGGAATATCTTCTGGAGGATATCCTTTTCAGCGCGCCGGACGTGGAAAATAAAACCGTTGTCATTGATGGCGAACATGTGCGGGAAAAATTCAAGGACATCAAGAGCAATGAAGACTTGAGCCGGTATATTTTGTAAGGACGAAAAGGCGTGAACGGTGAACGGTGAACCGTGAACGGGGGGTAGGGGCGAATCTTGTATTCGCCCGATAAACAAGACAGGATGAAATCATGAACAATCCGAGTGTTGCAGACATTCTCATTGAATCTCTGCCGTATATTCGAAAATTCTACGGCATGACCATCGTGATCAAATACGGCGGACACGCCATGGTGGATGAAGATCTTAAAAGGGATTTTGCCCGGGACATCACCCTGATGAAATTCGTGGGACTCAACCCGGTGGTGGTTCACGGGGGAGGGCCCCAAATCAACGCCACCTTGGACCGCATGGGTATTCGTCCCCAGTTCGTCCGGGGCATGCGCCTCACGGACGAGGAAACCATGGATGTGGTGGAAATGGTCCTGGGGGGCAAGGTCAACAAGGACATTGTGGCGCGAATCAACCGCCAGGGGGGAAAGGCCGTGGGCCTCTCGGGAAAAGACGCCGGGCTGATTCTGGCCAAAAAAATGCAAATCGTTTACCAGGAAACCAAAAATACACCCCCGGAGATCATTGATCCGGGCCTGGTGGGGGAAGTGGTGAGCATCAATGCAGACATCATTCATACCCTCACGGAAAAAGGGTTCATCCCGGTGATCGCCCCGGTGGGCATGGGGGAAAACGGGGAGACCTTCAACATCAATGCGGATCTTGTGGCCGGGAAAATGGCCATCGCCCTTTCGGCCCGCCGGCTGATTTTCATGACCGACGTGGACGGGGTGCTGGATGATCAAAAGAATCTGGTGAGTTCCATTCAAACGGATCATATTCAGCAGATGATTGAAGACAAGGTGATCACCGGCGGCATGATCCCGAAAATCGAATATGCCCTGGATGCCTTGAACCACCGGGTGGAAAAAGTCCAGTTGATCAACGGCACCAAACGACATGCTCTGCTGTTGGAGCTTTTCACCGACAGCGGAATCGGAACGGAAGTGACAAAATGAAAACATCCATCATTGAAAAAGCCGACCGGGTGATTGCGAAAACCTACAGCCGGTTTCCCGTGGTCATGGAAAAAGGCCTGGGGTGCAAACTTTGGGACATTAACGGAAAAGAATACACGGATTTCGTGGCAGGCATCGCCGTCTGCAATCTCGGGCATTGCCATCCCGCAGTGACCGAGGCCATTTGCGACCAGGCGGCCAGGCTTCTCCATGTGTCCAACCTGTACTACACCCTTCCCCAGGTGGAGCTGGCGGAACTGCTGGTGGAGAACAGTTTTGCCGACCGGGTGTTCTTTGGAAACAGCGGCGCGGAAGCCAATGAAGCCGCTATTAAACTGGCCAGGAAGGTTTTCCAGGACAAGGGAGAAAGCCGCCGCTATCGCATCATCTCCATGGAGAAGTCCTTCCATGGGAGGACCATGGCCACGCTTTCCGCCACCGGCCAGGAGAAAATCCGGAAAGGATTCGACCCGGTGCTTCAGGGGTTTGATTTTGTGCCCTTCAACGATATTCAGGCTTTGGAAAATGCCCTCAATGACAGCATCTGCGCGGTGATGATGGAACCCATTCAGGGGGAGGGGGGCATTCGGTGCCCTGATCCGGAGTACCTGGCCGCAGTGAGAAAACTCTGCGATGACAAGGGGATTCTTCTCATTTTTGACGAGATCCAGACGGGCATGGGAAGAACCGGCAAACTCTTCGCCTATGAGCATTATAACATGACCCCGGATATCATGACCCTGGCCAAGGCCCTGGCCAATGGACTACCCATGGGTGCCATGCTGGCCAAAGAATCCGTGGCAGAGGCCTTCGGACCCGGAGCCCATGCCTCCACCTTCGGCGGAACCCCCATTGTGGCCTCGGCGGCCGTGGCCGTGATGAAAGCCATACAATCGGATAAGATTCTGGAAAATTGCCGGGCCATGAGCGCTTACTTGACGGAAAAACTTCTGGCCCTGAAAGAAAAGCACCCGGTGGTGGTGGATGTTCGGGGAAAGGGTTTACTCCTGGGCATGAAACTCAACCGGGAAGGCGGAGACATGGTCAAGGCCTGCATGGAGAGAGGATTTCTGATCAACTGTGTGCAGGGGGACATCCTTCGGTTCATTCCGCCCCTCACTGTGACGGAAAAGGACATTGACGGTCTTGTGGCCTGCCTGGACCAGGTGCTGGCCTTGGGATGAACGGGAAAAGGGGAGTTCTTGCCCCTTGAAAAGGTGAAACAACGTGAAAAAAGACCTATTGACCCTGCTGGATCTATCCAAGCAGGATTTTGATTTGATATTACACCGGGCCCTGGACCTGAAAAAAGCCCTGAAGACCAACGGGGAAAGCGCGCCGTCGTTAAAAGGCAAGATTCTCGGCCTTATTTTTGACAAGCCCTCCACGAGAACCCGCGTGTCCTTTGAAGCTGCCATGATTCAACTGGGTGGAACTTCGGTTTTCATCAGCGCAAAAGACACCCAGATTGCAAGGGATGAACCGGTCCGGGATACGGCAAGGGTTCTCACCCGGTATCTGGACGGTTTGGTGATTCGAACCTTCTCCCAGGAGTTTCTCAACGAATTCGCAAGGTATGCGGATATCCCCATTATCAATGCCTTAACGGATCTCTATCACCCCACCCAGGTTCTCTGCGATATCATGACGGTCATGGAGTATAAGGGTAGATATGATAAGCTGAAAATCGCCTGGGTGGGAGACGGTAACAATGTGGCCAATTCCTGGATCAATGCCTCGGCGGTTTTGGGGTTGAACCTTTCTTTTGCTTGTCCCGACGGCTATGAGCCGGACCCGGAAATCATCAAAAACGCCAAGAAGAACAAGAAGAGCCGCATCATGGTCACAAACAATCCTTTGGAGGCTGTTGTGGATGTCGATGTCATCTATACCGATGTTTGGGCCAGCATGGGGCGAGAGGACGAGCATGCCCATCGCAAGCTGATTTTCAAGGCCTTTCAAGTGAATCAGGACCTGGTGAAAAAAGCGGCGCCCGATGCCATCGTGATGCACTGCCTGCCGGCCCATCGAGGGGAAGAGATTTCCGAAGAGGTACTGGAAGGCCCCCAATCGGTGGTATGGGATCAATCCGAGAATAAGCTGCATATGAACCGGGCGATTCTGGATGTCCTCATGGCTTCCTGACCGGGGGGAGTAAAATTTGAAATTTGAAATTTGAGAATTGAAATAAAAAAGAAAGATTCAAACCCAAAGACTGCACAATATAGGTGAATCAAGATGAAAAAAAATATTAAAAAAGTGGTTCTGGCCTATTCCGGCGGACTGGATACTTCCGTGATTCTGAAATGGCTGATTGAAACCTACGGGTGTGAAGTCATCACCTTTTCAGCGGACCTCGGCCAGGAGGAAGAACTGGACCATCTGGATGAAAAAGCCAAAAAGACCGGGGCGTCCAAGGTCTATATCGATGACCTGAGGGAAGAATTCGTCAGAGACTTTGTATTTCCAGCATTCCGGGCCAATGCCATTTATGAGGGCAAATACCTGCTGGGAACCTCTTTGGCCCGGCCCTTGATTGCCAAGCGGCAGATGGAAATCGCAAAGATGGAAGGGGCCGATTCGGTAAGCCACGGGGCCACGGGAAAAGGCAATGATCAGGTGCGGTTTGAACTCACCTACCTGTCCATCGACCCCCATATCAAAATCGTTGCGCCCTGGCGGGAATGGGATTTGACTTCCCGGACGGCCTTGATGGCTTTTGCTGAAAAGCACGGGATTCCGGTCCCCACCACCCAGGCAAAGCCATACAGCACGGATAGAAATATATTGCATATCAGCTATGAAGGCGGGGTTTTGGAAGATCCCTGGGCCAGCCCCACGGAAGACATGTTCACCCTGTCCGTCTCCCCACAAAAAGCGCCGGACCAGGCAGAAGACATGGAAATCGTTTTTGAACAAGGGAATCCGGTCGCGGTGAACGGGGAAAAATTATCCCCTGCGGCTCTGCTCAAACGGCTCAATGTGATAGGCGGAAAACACGGCATCGGCAGAGTGGACATTGTGGAAAACCGGTTTGTGGGCATGAAATCCAGGGGCGTTTATGAGACCCCCGGAGGGACCATCCTGCGGACGGCGCACATGGCCATGGAGTCCATCACCATGGACCGGGAAGTCATGCATTTAAGGGATTCCCTGATTCCCCAGTACGCCAGGATCATTTATAACGGGTTCTGGTTTTCGCCGGAAATGCGGTTGCTTCAGAACATGGTGGACGAGTCCCAGAAAACCGTTTCCGGGGTTGTGCGTCTTCAACTTTACAAAGGAAACTGCCAGGTCATGGGCAGAAAATCAGACCACTCCATTTACAGTGCCGATTTTGCAACCTTTGAAGATGAAAGTGTCTACCATCAGGCCGATGCCGAAGGGTTTATCCGGTTGAATGCCCTTCGATTACGGATATTGAAACTGCTTTCGAAGTAAGCTGGTATGGCTGAAAGGAAAAACACCATGTCCGAAAAAGCCTGGGGCGGAAGATTTGTTGAAGCCACAGCCCGGAGTGTTGAAACATTTACCGCTTCCATTGATTTTGACCGGCGGCTCTATGCCCAGGACATTGCCGGCAGTATTGCCCATGCCCGGATGCTTGCAAAAATCGGAGTGATTGGCCCGGAGGAAGCAAAAACCCTTGAAGCCGGGCTTTTAAAGGTCAAGGCGGATATCCAGCAGGGAAAAATGAAATTCTCCCATGCCGCGGAAGACATCCACATGCATGTGGAAGCGGCCCTGGAAAAAAAGGTGGGAAAGGTTGCCCTGAAACTGCACACGGCCCGAAGCCGGAACGACCAGATCGCACTGGATGTGCGCCTCTATCTCAAGGAAGAGACCGTCACCATCATTTCCATGCTGCGGCATTTCAGAAAGGTTCTGGTGGATTTTGCCAAGGCCAACATGGATGTCATTCTGCCGGGGTATACCCATTTGCAGCGGGCCCAGCCGATTTTGCTGGCCCATCACATTCTGGCCTATTATGAGATGTTTACCCGGGACTCCGAGCGGCTTTCCGAAGCCCTGAACCGCATGGATGTCATGCCTCTGGGTGCCGCTGCTCTTGCAGGAACCACCTATCCCATTGACCGGGAGTTTGTGGCCAAGGAGCTGGGATTTAAAAAAGTTTCAGCCAACAGCATGGACTCGGTTTCCGATCGGGATTTTATCATTGAATTTTTATCTGCCGCCACCCTTTGCATGCTGCATTTTACAAGGATCTCCGAGGAGCTGGTTCTCTGGTCGTCCTCGGAATTTGGGTTTATTCACATGCCCGATGCCTTTTCCACGGGCAGCAGTATTATGCCCCAGAAGAAAAACCCGGATGTTCCGGAGCTGGTGCGAGGAAAATTCGGAAGGGTTTTCGGCAATCTGGTGGCCCTGGTGAGCCTGATGAAATCCCTGCCCCTGGCCTATAACAAGGACACCCAGGAGGACAAGGAACCCATGTTTGACACGGTGGACACCTTAAAAGCCTGCATTGATATCTATTGCCAGATGATGCCGGAAATCAAACCCAACCGGAAGGTGATGTTTGCTGCGGCCACTACCGGGTATTTGAATGCCACGGATCTGGCCGATTATCTGGCCACCAAGGGCATGCCCTTTAGGGAAGCCCACCACTGTGCGGGAAAAGCCGTGGCCTATGCCATCGACCGGGAAAAAGAGCTTGAGGCATTGGGTCTTGATGAACTCAAGCAATTTTCCAATCTGATTGAAGAAGATATTTATCAGGCATTGGAACCCTTGGCCGGGGTTAATCGAAGAATTTCCCCAGGGGGAACGGCCACGAAAAATGTTCTCAAGGCTGTAAAAACAGCGGAAAAAAGACTTGAAAAAGAGGACAGGACCAGGGGATGAAAATGTTTTCCGGTGAATATTTTAAAATTCTGGCGGTTCTGATTCTTGGGACTTTATTGGCTCTGGGCTCCGGGGGGTGCGGGAAAAAGGGACCCCCTGCTCCTAAATATCCTTTCGGGAATTATGGCACAGCGGATACAAGATGAAACAGCACACCGTCTATCTTTCCGTGGGGTCCAATCTGGGGGACAAAACCGCCAACTGCCAAAACGGCATTGAGGCGGTGGCCGATGAAGAAAACACTCTGCTGGTGGACCAATCCCCTTATTACAAAACCGAACCGGTGGGTTTTGAAGACCAGGACTGGTTTATCAACGGCGTGTTCTGCATTCAAACCCTTCTGGCGCCTGAGGATCTACTGGCAAGGCTTAAATCCATTCAGGAAAAAGCCGGGCGAAAAAAGAGCGTGATCCGCAACGGCCCCAGAATCCTGGACTTGGATATCCTGCTTTTTGATGACCTTGTGGTGGATACAGGGGATCTTGTGATTCCCCATCCGAGAATGCATGAAAGAAGATTTGTATTGCAGCCCTTTTGTGATATAAGCCCGGACAGGGTCCACCCGGTGCTGAAAAAAGACATGCAAACCCTGTTGGCAGAGCTTTCGGGTCACGGCCAGGAGGTGGAGAAAGTGGTATGATTTTAAGGATATTGGTCTATTCCTTTATTTTTTACATGGTCTATCGTATCCTCAAGTCCCTGGTGGGTAAAAATTCTCAAAAAGGGAACGCTGGTTATGATTATGGGCGGCCTGAACCTGAAAACGTTCTGATCAAGGACCCGGTTTGCGGGGTTTACTTTCCCAAAAAGGATGGAATTTCCCTGAGGGAAAAGGGCAAAGAGATCTATTTCTGTTCCCAGGAATGCAAAGATAAACATGTGGGGCAACGCAAAGATTAATATTTAAAACGAAAAAATATCGAAAGGGAAGGATCGAAATGAAATTTTTTATTGATACGGCGAATATCGCAGAAATTAAAGAAGCCAACGACATGGGCATGGTGGATGGCGTGACCACCAACCCCTCCTTGATTGCCAAGGAAGGTCGTGATTTGGAGACGGTTTTAAAAGAAATCTGTGAAATCGTGGACGGGCCGGTGAGTGGCGAAGTCATCGCCCTGGATACCGAGGGCATGGTCAAGGAGGGCCGTCAGTTGGCAAGCATCCACAAAAACATGGTGATTAAGATCCCCATGACCGTGGACGGTTTAAAGGCCGTTCGAATCCTTTCAAGGGAAGGGATTCGAACCAATGTTACCCTGATCTTCTCCCCGTTGCAAGCGCTCATGGCGGCCAAGGCGGGCGCATCCTATGTGAGCCCCTTTGTGGGCAGGCTCGATGATATTTCCCAGGATGGCATGGTTTTGGTGGAGCAGATCATCGAGATGTATGACAATTACGGGTATGAAACGGAAATCATCGTGGCCAGTATTCGAAACCCGCTGCATGTGTTGGATTCCGCCCTTATGGGTGCGGACATTGCCACCATTCCGTTCAACGTGCTTTCAAAACTGGCGGCCCATCCTTTAACAGACAAGGGGATCAAGGCCTTTTTGGATGACTGGAACAAAATGAAAAAATGAAAAAGATGGCCATCTCTCCCAATCATTTGACTTTATTGAGGATCGCCTCAACCCCGGCCATTGTGCTGCTGTTGCTGATTCCCAACCGGCTCACGGCGTTTCTGGCGGCCATGATTTTCAGCGCAGCCGCCATTACGGACTATCTGGACGGCTATTACGCAAGGCAGATGAACATGGTGTCCAGTTTGGGAAAGATTATGGACCCCCTGGCGGACAAGCTTCTGGTTTCCTCCTCTTTCATCATGTTGACGTCCCTGGGATGGATTCCGGCCTGGATCGTCTGCATTATCATCGGCAGGGAGCTTGCCATCACAGGGTTCAGGAATATTCTCGCGGAAAAAGGCAAGGATGTTTCGGCCTCCGAGCTGGGAAAATACAAGACAGGGTTTCAGATCGCCGCCATCATTCCCCTGATGATCCACTATTCCTATTTAACCATTGATTTCCATGCCATCGGGTTTTTCTTCCTGTGGGGCGCTCTGGTGTTGACCGTATGGTCTGCCGTGGATTACTTTGTGAGGTTCAGGAGCCTGATCGATTTCTAAATTTTTTGTTGACAAAAAGATCATAAAAAATTAGATAAACGTCTCCCGTGCGGGAAAAGCGAGCCCACGGGAACCCATAGAGCGGGAATAACTCAGTGGTAGAGTGCGACCTTGCCAAGGTCGAAGTCGCGGGTTCAAATCCCGTTTCCCGCTCCAACTTATCAATATAAAATCGGGGATTTACGTTCATCCCCGATTCGTTTTTGGTGGCACCACCGTGGCACCACCCTTGAGTGGCACCACCTTCCCTTTTTTCTCAGCGGTAGCCTTCACAATATCAAAGGAAAAATCATCCACCTGGCAATATCGGTCAAAGGCTTTGTTCGTTTCATGGCCGGATGATTCCTTAGCTTTTTCGCGGCCAAATTCCACCGCTCTCCATGTTGTGGTACTGTGCCGGGTCCCGCCATAAAGATCCACACCTTCAATCCCGAGATTCGTGCAAGCCTGCTTCCAGTATTTCCAAAAAAAGTGGACCCCGAAAGCCTGGTCAGCTTTTACACCCCTGGTCTTTGTGGTGTGCCGGAAAAAAGGCATATCGGGATGGCCGGGGAATTCGGCTTTCATGTTTGAGATTTCGTCAATGTGGTAATCGAGCAAGCGGATACGGATTACCTTGTTTTTGTCTTTCTTCTTGGTAGGGCGCCAAAAGGTGATAATCCCGTTTTTGTGGTCAACATCTTTTTCTTTGATTTTTAGAAGATCACCCGGGCGGATGTTGGTATGCAGACTCAGGATATCAATACCAAGCCATATTTTAGGATTGTCCACATAAGATATCGCGCGGACCTCTTCAATAATTTTAGCCTGGGTATCCATATCAACCATATTTCGATAGGCAAGCTGGTATGGGATATCCGGAATTTTCGGAGCCTGGGACAGCGTGATTATTTCAAGATCATCCACCAGGAAGTTGAAAAAGAAATCATGAAGGGCACTGGCGTGATTGTGGCGGGTCTTTTCGGAGATTCCTTTTATCATATAAAGGAACTCTTTAATATCGGCCTTCTTGATCGATTTGACGTTTCTATCCTTAAAGAATTCTAGTGCCCGGACCATGTAATTTCGGATGTTACCGATGGATTTCATGCCGGTGCGTTCTTTTTCTTCAAGGAATTGTTCAGCGAGGCCCGCGAATCCGAGTGGATTATCGGCTTGATAATCCCTCATGTCAAAAGATCCTTTGTCAGTTTCAAATCTGAGGCCCATCAGAAACCGGCTTGCGGCCTGATAATGTTGAAACTGCCTTCTGACATTGCGCCCGAATTTAACTATGAAACGACGGGACGCTGCAATGGTTCGATGTTCCGGACAAAAAAGACCCTGCCTGCGTTCGTCATGCTCAAATGCAGAGCCACAAACAGGGCATTTATCTTTTGAATAAATTGACCCAAGCATACAATCCCCCCATGTTTGGTTTATGGGGGCCATATTATATTTATGGGGGGATGGTGTCAAATCGGTTTAATCTCATTAAGAGTTGTCAAAGCCAATTCCATGCATTGTTTTGCGTCAAGCCCATGGCTGGCAATAGATTCAAGGGCGTCTTTCATTTTTCTAAATTTATGCTCAAGAACCCTTGTTGAAAACGCTTCGCACTGATCAAAAACAACCGGGGGCATTTCATCCCAGGTTTTAACTATTTTGGGTCCCATTTTTTTAGCTCAAGCCGCCAAATCAAAAGTTCTGAAAGATATCCCAGCCCCTTTAAAATCAATTAAATATTGCCTCCGTAAGGCATCAAAAACGGTCTGAAGTTGCCTTCTCAATTCTGAGAAATCCCGAAATAAAATATCGCGGTAAGCGTTATCAACTTCAAAAAGTGAAAGCTGCTTGGGCTTCTTTTTCTCATTCGGGTCATACAGTAACATCCCCTTGTCCTTCACCTTATCAGCTACGAAAGTGATTGATGTCTCAACTTTCATACAGTTTTTTTCTTCCGAAAACTTGGCACTGAGATTTACGGTTAGAATTCCTTCTTCAATATTCAGATAGGCGTGATTTAGCGCCGTTTCATAATCCAACAAGTGGCCGGTTAATTTTTCTCCTGTTAACTTCAGCACAGTTTTATTGATCGTTGTCATTTTCCCTCCTTTGATTAAGATTTAGGCTGTTTATACGGCTTGCACAGAGCCGCGACCGTTGAGACCTGTGCAAGCCAGGGTTAAAGGTATTCAAATTCAATTCGTGTAACCGGCTGAAGAACACCTAATTTTGTATTCATTTCATCGATAAAAAACTTTATAAATTCACTCCTGTTTATGTCTGGAAATCCCTCTTTCACAACATCTTCATCTGTAATCTGATTAAGCCGTTCGCTACGAACATCAGTTACGCGAATCAAGCCAAGTCGTTCTATTTTCTCACCATGCCTTAATCCCATACATTTTTTGCAACCCATGAGGACATCGCCGGGTTTAAGAAATTTCCACCCAAGACGGCGGGTGACAGTTTTTGACTTGTTAATAAACTGCTCAGTGGTGAGCGCAAAACTTATATTTCTTGGCATTCTGATACCTATAAATTATTAAACACTTGCCCGTGTGGTTGCTCTGTATAGGTGGAAAATCTTTCGAGCCTCATCTATTGCTTAAGCCCGAACCTGCCCCACTGAACCACAAACCCCAGGCACTTCCATATCGTATTTTTGATTCGGTTGAGGGCTATCTCCCTGCCTACAACTTCATCATAATTGGCAGGGTCCACACATGAAGCGGTTTCGTATTGCGTGAAACCGGTCAGCATTTTTGATTTAACCAGCGTGGTTTTTCCATCTTCAAGGTTCCGAGCTTCAGCAGTTCCAAGGAAGCTATCCACCATGACCGGGTTAACCTTTGATGGATCTTCGCCCATGGGGAAAAACGCCCTTTCAAACGCTTCTTTCGGTCTCCATGAAACATGGTCGTCTTCATATTTCACTCCATAACCGGGTATGTCCCCTTGCATTTCCGGCCATGCCTCTACGATTTTCACACCTAAAAAAAATTGAGCCATTTTTGTTTTATTCTCCTTCCAGGTTGATGTTAAGTTCATTTATAAAATCTTGCGCCAAACAGTAGCCGTCACAGGTTGTTTCATCGTAATCCACTGTGCATTCTGCGGCTATTCCATTTTCCTTAATGAAGGCGTGAAGGACCCTTGCCAAATATTCAATCCTTGGTTCGTCCTCGCGTGGTGTAATCATGATTCACGCCTGTTCGCTCTCCGGGATGCCTTGACCATCTTCCGTTTATTTTTCCTGTCCACGGCATCCCCCTTTTTTTTAGAATGAAGGGCTTTCTTCGGTTTATTTTTTCGTGGTCTCCGCATATTCATTTCGGTAAGAGCGTCATACATCTGTTGTAAAGCCGCCAATTTTCGATACATTTTATCTCCTTTCTATTTGGCCGCAAGCGTCAGAATCACAGGGACCGCCATGGATACAATAATAAGAACGGCCAAGATGATCCTTTTCATCCACTCCCGCATTTCCTTCGCCCGTCTAATTTTCTGCATCTCAACGACGGTATGACGGATAAAATACAAATCCCCGAACTTCCAATATTGCTCCACTTGGCACCTCCCTTTTTATTGACTTACCTTTTTGGCCTTCGTGCCTCCCGCGTGAGCAGTTCTCGCATGGCCGATCCCCTAACCGCACCCCAGCCATTCAAGGCGGGTTTGTTGATTAGGTTGTGTAGATGATACACAAATATAATTGAATAATCAATAAGAAAAATACAAATAAAGATGTATTATGGGAAACAAAAAAAACCCGGTCAAAAGACCGGGTTCAATTATTGGGGGTGGGGCTTATTTACATTGGTTTAGATATTTGAAATATTTTTCACGGCTCATGTTTGCCGTGCGCATGTTGGATTTGATTATTTCTGTGTCAATTTCGCTATAAACCGGAATTATGACAGGGCGAGCAATTCCCTTTTTGGAATAAGAGCGATGGCTGCTGCTTTGGCGGACAAAAACAAAACCATCCTTAAAAAATACACATTCTAAAACCTTCCATCCTATGGGGGTTATGCGTGGCAAGCCTTTGTTCCAAGTTGATTCGCAAGGAGGTGGATGGGGATATTTATATAATCTTCTTGATTGGTGCTTGATGCAGGCGCTTCAGACGTTCTGAACCCGCACTGTTTTAAAACCTCGTTCAGGGTGCCCATCTCGATACTTGTGCTCAAAAACAAGGTCAAGGCATCTATAAGGCTATCACGGGCCTTTTTTTCTGTATCTCCCTGAGTCACTACATCAAGAATGGGGCATGATGCAATATACCACTTTCTTTTTTTTAAAAGCTTCACAGGCAGCCTAAACTTTAATTCAATTGTTAATTTTTGCATAGCTTATTCCTGTGTTTCATGGACATATTGGTACGCTGTAAGGGTGTTTCTCATGTCATCGCCTATCGCATTCCAGTCTTCTTGAAATGCGCGCATATCGGCTAAATTCCCAGAAGCATATAAATTATAATTATTAAGGGTTCCGCCAAGATCAAACAGTTTTGACAGTCCGCCAAGGAAGCTTGGTTTCGTAAATAAAAGGCAACTGTATCTGTTCACTTTTTACACCCCTTTATTTACTTGAATCCTAAAGTAATATCGGTAAGTTCAATAATTTCTTTAATTGGGCATAATTTATTATGCGTAACTAATGCTCCAAACGATAGTTGTTCAGGGCAAAATTGTCAACTGGAGATTTTGCTGAGAGCCAGCCTCCGGACACTGCAAGACCTTTAACACGATAGAAAATATTATTTTTACGAAAAAAAGTGCCATTGTTGAAGAAATTTTAATAAATGCCGATCATTTTAATTTTTAACTATGGCGCATCAAAAAACGCACACCGGATAAAATCTCGAAGGTGTATGATTTTACACTGTGCCGGTTCGTTTTTTTATATCATACAGCCGGACCTCTTTTTCCAGCGACGCTTTTATTTCCGCCACCAGCTCCGGGAACGGTCTTTCCACCTCGGCATTCTCATTAATTTCCGCAATGCATTTCTTCAGCTCCGGGTATTCCTCCATAGCCTTTGTGGATAGGGTCCACTCGCCAGGGGCAGCGGTTGCTGTTGTGGAGGCTGGGGCTTTTTCACCAGTTAAAATCCAATCTACAGAAACGTTGCCAGCCGTAGCAATCTTTAACAACATAATCCCACCAGGAATCGATCCAGCTATATATTTTCTAAATAATTGATCTGATATCCCGGATTTTTTTGCAAAAGCGGCTATCGACTCATCTTTGTCGGCAAGGAGCTTTATTCTATCTGAAATTTCCAATGCTAAATTATAGTTGTATTTTTTCATTTGACATATTCAACTTTAATTGTGTATTATAACCACATGAACAGCATACCAGCATATATCAAAAATATTAGGAGCCGCCTGGGTCTGACGCAAACCGAATTTGCGGCGATGATCGGAAAGCGGCGCTATGTCATTTCCGATTACGAAACTGGTAGATCAAGCCCTCCAGGCAAGGTTCTTGTTAAGATTCAAGAGATCGAGAAAAAGGAACTTAACCCGGTGTAAAGCAGTTTTTAAATGGCTCGTAAATCGTAAGGCATACGAATTCTGAATTTTCATAATATTTAAACTCTTAAAAATCAAGCGATATCCCCAAAACCATTTTTTATGAGGTTAAAAAATGCCAGATTTCGACATCGACAAATGCACGGAAGTTTTCAATATCCGCATCCCGGAAATTACGAAAAAGAATCTTGATTCACTCCCACAAAATTTAAAGTCAAAACTCAAAGATTTGATTCTGAACGACATGGAATTGATCATTCACGAATCAAAGTTCAAGCCTGGGCAATATCTTAAAACGAACATTGAAGATTGTCTATGAATACAATGTCATACTTTGTATTCATCAACATATTGATTGAATCATTGGTTTAATCACAAGATGCGGGAAACCTTGACTTTTCATGTAGGGAGATCCTGACAAGGGAGAATGTTGAAAGGAGTTGATATGAAACAGGACAAAGAACGAGCGTGCGAAGAAATAGCGAAAATAATAAAAACCTTATGTAACAAGCATGGTGTGGCCCCATTCTCGTTGAAACTTGGGAACCAGATAGACCACAGTCAAGGCGGCACCCAATGGGATGGAACTGTTAAGCTGACCATCGGTTGTTAATCCGAATTCGCTTGAATATATGTTTTCTCTGCCCATTTAAGGCTTAGTAATATTCTTAACTGTAGGATGTCATTTAAGGACACGTCGAATTCTTTAGTTAAATTTCTACATTCTAATAATAATTCTTTAAAGGCTGAATATTCGTTTTCGTTCATTAACATGATGGATTCCTTTTCTTTACTAATAAATGGGCACATTTTACTTATCATTCATATCGGTCATATTGTCTAAAGGTTTAGACTATTTCTAAAGCACCTTTTTTAGACCAGGGATCTGAAGAATGCCAAAATCAAATATTTTCAGGAAACACTGTATTTTTATGTAGGGAATCGCCCTACACACTTTTAACCCTGGGAGGAAGCATGTCGAATTTGCCAGCAATACGAAATGACTCTATTAATCAAGCTCTTTCGAGCATTAAAGAGCTATCGCCGGAGGCCTATGGTGTCTTAGCGGCAGTTGTGAGCCAAAATGTTGTTGTTCTTGGAGAGGATGAAGCATTTACCTTGCGGGATAAAGACGGTGAGATCCGGGCTTTCAGGAAAAAATTAACCTTGTCCGCAAAAAATGGCGGTTTGATTAAGCCGACCCATGATGGACCTCATGTGATATCGGCGCAGGGATATGAGATATGGGCTGAATCCTCCGGGACCTGTGTTATTTTCCCTAAAGAGGTTTTGGTGGGCAGCGCATTTCTACCCAATCCCTACGCCGAGCGTGATCCTCAAAACCGGCGTATCCTTGCCGTTCATGCCAGAGCTGTTGCTTTCCGGTTTTCTTCTGTCGGTATCCCGCAGGTAAGCGACTGGACGACAATTTTTGATACCCCTTCCTACAGACTGATTGATTTACTGGCCAAGGCCAAAAAGTTTCCCCAGGCCTTTCAGCTTCTTCCCCAAGGGATGACACCCAAAGAAGATGGAACATGGGCAAGTTACCCTTTTGATGAAAGCACAAGCCTTTTTGTGAATACTCAGCACGAAGAAGCCCTTCAATGGTTTGCCCAGATCCTGAATCGTGAAAAAAAAGCCATGGACTTTGCTCAGACTTTCGCCAAAAGAAACGCCCTGAAACATTTATCCGGCCTTCAGAAGGTCCCTGGCGGGGGTGCTGAGTGGACTATTAGCGTTCTTTGCTGGCGTCCGACTTCCGGTAACATCATTAAATGGGATGGGACCGAATACGCCAATCTTCAGAAGCGTATCGGAAACATGATTGATGGGGATGGAAAAGAGTTTGATCAGATCGAATATCACCACGGCAAAGAGGCTGTGAGCGACGAACCAGGGTTCGAAGTTCATGAGGCTGAAACAGACCCGGAAGATCAAACACCCATTGATACCAAAAATGAACCTCCTGAAGCCGAGCCTGTTCTTGAAAAACAAAATGACCTGCCTGTTTTGTCCGAAGAAGACACCAAACTTATGATGCAGTTTTCACAACTGGAAAAGGACTTCCCGGATGAAACCGCCCAGGCCCTAAAAGAAATGAACATCCCTGGAAAACCAAAGCCCAATCAAATGAAGCTGGTCTTTAAAAAGGTCAATCAAATTGTTGACCAGGCAGGGGGTGAATAATGCCGATCACCAGCATCATGGTCAAAAACTTCAAGGGGGCCACATTTGAACAACCCCTTGGGAAATTAAACCTTTTCATCGGTCCGAATGGTGCCGGGAAATCCGCCCGGTCCGGCGCGATCCTTTTAACCCGGCTTGGCTTTGTTCCTGGATCATCAAAGGCGAACCCTGAAATATATTCCGCATACGCAGGCAATGCCAAAGATCAAATGTCTGTGGGTTTTACGGCAAACGGTCTTTCCTTTGAGCGGATTTTTATAAAGAAAAGAGGCGGTGCTGTCAGTCAGAAATTCACCATCGGAGGAAGCCACAACCAGACCAAAGAGGACTTTGCATCATATCTGAAGACCAAGGCCCCATCAATTTTTGACCTTGAAAATTTCTTTTCTCTTTCTGACCAGAAAAAAATTGATCTGATTTTTGCCATGTTCCCGCCTTCGGGAGACCCGGTAAAGCTCACGAACGAGATTGAAGATAAATCCGAAGAGGTAAAGAGAAAACAGAAGACCAGTACTGAGCTTGAAGGGATTGTCTCCCGCCTGACGAAAAGCAGAACCGAATTAAAGCTACCGGCCGGGAACCTTGCCAGTGTCAAAGAAGAGATTTCCAAAATTGAGGAAGCCTTGGCCAATGCCAGGGCCGAGCTTACCAAAGTTGTAAAAGATCGGATTGAGTCCGAGGCAAAATTAAAAGCTGAAGCCGCAATACAACCCGCTATTGATTCCCTGGAAGCCACCCGCCAGCAAGCGGAATCCTCCTTGAAAGCCAAAACCGACCGAGCCGGTCTTATTCCCATGGCATCAACCGCCATTTCAAGCATTACTCGCATATTGGAAACCCTGAAAGGAGCTGGTTGCGATACTTGCGCGGCGGTAATGACTGCAAAGGCTGAATTTAAAAAGCATAAATCCCAGGAAATGAGGTTTTAAAATGGAACAGATGCTTACACAGCAAATCGAAGGACTCAGGGCCAAAAAAAAGGAACTTGAAGGCGTTGAAAAGCTTTTTATCAAAGCCCAGGGGATTGATGAAGAGATAGAAAAAAGCCGGTCCGAAATTTCGGATCTTGGCCCGGAAATTCAAGCCATTAAAGAAACCATATCCGAATTGAAAGCCAAAAAACGGGAGTCCCTTTCAAAGACCATGGAGTCCTTGGCCGGTAAAATGAGCGAGGTCATGCCTGTGGGCAAAGCCCTGTTTGATATTGACGAAGATGGAAAGGTTTTCATTGGAATACAGACCGAGGCTGGGGCCGTCCCTTACGCCGGGTTATCCGGGGGGCAGAAGGCGGCGTTTGATTCTGCCTTATCCTATGCCCTTCTTGGTGCCGGTGAAAAATTGATCATCATCGAGGCCGCTGAAATGGATTACACCCGGCTGATTGATACCCTGAAATCCATTGAGGAAAACGTGGATGATCAAACTCAGTATATCGTCAATACTTGGACCCGGCCCCGCCCCGGAGCTGTGTCTGAGAAATGGGTGGTGGTGACCCTATGAAAATGCCATACGGAAAATTCAAGGGGCAAGATATTGATAAACTTCCTTCAGGATATTTGAAATGGGTTGCAGAGAATTTTGACGAAAGTAGAGGCCAGGGCAAGGCCATTTGCAAGGAAGCAGATGAGGAATATCAATTTCGAGAAAAAACAGGAACCCATTTTTATGAGGAAATGCCATGAACCTTGAAAATCTTGATTTACAACAGCGCATAGCGGTTACCACCGACTCCAAAAAGGTCATGGTTATTGCCGGGGCAGGGAGTGGTAAAACGAGGGTCCTGACTTCCAGGGTCGAATATCTGATCCATGAAAAGAAGGTGAGCCCATTTGAAATCATGTGCTTTACCTTCACCCGGGCAGGCGCAAACGAAATGAAAACCCGGCTTGAGAAGTCCATCGGGAGCGATGTTTACAAACTCCACATCGGAACCATGCACAGCCTCGCTTTAAACTATATCCGGCGCTTTGGTGAAGTCCTGGGGATTCGGCCGGCGACCGTGACCGTGTATAACGAATGGGAAAGTCAATTTCTCTTGAAAGAGGTTGCCAAGGATTTGGGCGTCTACAACGGCAAAGCGTGGAAAATCCCCAAAAAAGAAATCGATGAGATATTCAACGATTATTATGCTGCGGGTATTGAGCCATGGGAGTCCCACAAGGCTTTCATTCTTTTTAAAGCCTTCCTTCAGCGGTGCCGGGAGAATAACGCCCTGACTTATGGAGGATTGATCCTTGGTTTTCGGATGCTGATTCCTGAGCTTAAAAAACGCCTGCATGTTCGGCATATCCTCATCGATGAGGTTCAAGATATCGACATGCTTCAGCATGACATTATTTCTCTGTTATCAGGGGCCTTTGATGCTTCGGTTTTCATGGTGGGTGATTTAAGCCAGTCCATTTTTGCATGGCGGGGGGCTGTCCCGGAATTCATGCTGGACCTGCAGACTCATTTTGACGTTCACAAACTCGAAACGAATTATCGATCTGTCTCCGGGATCGTTGAAGCCGCAAACCGCGTGATCCGGCATAATGAGATCCGGATACCCTTGGATATGAGGCCTACAAGAATCGGTGTCGGGGTTCAGGAACTTTATGACACTGATTCAGAAGCGGTCATAAAATTTATTCAAACTCTTATCCCCTATGCTGCAATCCAGCCAAAAGATATTACAATCCTTGCCCGGAATCACGTTTTATTAAAGCGCATTTCGTCCCTGATGGACGAACAGGAGATAAGGCACCAGTATGTAGGCCGGAAGTCTGACCTTGCCCATTCTGAGGGTTTAAGGCGGTTCATTGCCTTCTTTAAACTGCTTTTGAACAAACAGGATAATTTCAGCTTTCTTTTGATTAAAGATATCCTCGGTCTGGATAGGCAGCAATATGGCCAGATCAGAAAAAACGCTGTTGAAAGTGGCGTCAGTCATTTTGAAGCCTGGTTTAATTCTGATACCGGAGACTTTAAAAATTTGTTTTCGGCGGAGTATTCAGATTTCGACGAAATTATTGACGCGGTTGATTCCGCAACCTCATCCCCTGAAAATCAAGAAATCACCTCGTTTATCAGAGCCTCCGAAACCAGCGACTTAAAATCTTTCCTGGACTGGATAACCACATACGACATCAGCGACGAAGCAGCAGAAACCTTTGAAGGTATCCGCCTTATGACCATCCATGCGGCCAAGGGCCTTGAGTGGCCCGTGGTTATTCTTGCCGGGTGCAATGAAGGGCTTTTACCCTCCAAAAAGGCTGTTGGAAGCGGCCAAATTGAAGAAGAAAGAAGGCTTTTCTATGTGGCCATGACCAGGGCCAGAGACAACCTTGTTTTGACGATCCGGCCAGAAAAAAAGGAAGCTGATTCCGGCAAGATTTATGAAAGCCCGGTGTCGAGATTTATCCATGAATTATCTTGAACGACTTTAAGTCAAAAGGATGAACAAGTGGCCTTTTATCGTTCACAAAAATACCATGTGTGGTTAAAAAAACAAGAATGCATTAGATGCGGAAACCCGGATACTACACCGCACCATATTAAAGGGATAGGTCATCTTTCCGGGTGCGCTTTACGGGCTCCTGATTGGGCTCAAATGCCTCTTTGCATCCCATGCCATGAAGAAGTCCAAAAAATGGTTCCGATTGAGCAATGGGAATGGGCGCTACGAACCCTTGGACAGGCTATCGAGCAGGGTGTTTTTAAATGAACCTATATCCTGAAACCATCCAGATGAAGCCGAAGGGTCTATGATATGGCAAGAAGCAGAATGATACGCCCTGAGTTTTTCGATGATGAAAAGCTCAGTGAGTGCTCACTGAGGGCTCGATTACTATTCATTGCATTGTGGGTGAATAGTGATGATTACGGTGTTGTGAAGGGAAATCCCGCATGGTTGAGAGCGCAAGCGTTCCCCTATGACAATGTGGGTCCGAAAGATATCCTGGAGGATTTGAAGTCCCTCCAAAAAATAAAGAGCATTGCTCCATTCACACATAGCGGTGAATCGTACTACTACATAAGGCATTGGAAAAAGTATCAAAAAGTAAACAGACCTTCCAAAGAAAATAGAAATCCCGCCCCCCCTCACGAACTACTCACTGAGCCTTCACTGAGCCCTCACGGAATACTCATTGACCAAACAGAAACAGAAACAGAAACAGAAACAGAAACAGAAACTGAAACAGAATATGATTGCTCGGAGCTGAAAAACAACTCCGAGCCGGAACCAGTTCTCCCTGTCATTGAAATTCCCCTAATTCCAAAGCATGGAACATATCAGATTTTTCGAAAAGACATCGACGAATGGGAAAAAGATTTTCCGGGTATAGATGTCCATCAGTCCCTGAGAAATTTGAAACAATGGAATCTCTCAAGCCCCAACAGGAGAAAGACCAAAGCTGGTATCAGAAAGCACATTACCGGTTGGCTTGCCCGTGATCAGGATAACTCCAAGTGCCAAAAAAGGGGATCGTTGTTGGAAAATAACATGCAGGCGGCGGTAGAGGCGGAAAGGTTGTTATTTGGCCATGAACCAGAATGATTTTAAAAAGTTTTCCCATGATATCGTTTTGCTGGCTGAAGTCCACGGGAAAACGGTTACCGCTGGTATGGTCGGGATCTATTTCAAAGTTCTGGAAGAATATAACACCGAAGCCGTCAACATGGCCATGACAGTCGCAGTTAAGACCCTGAAGTTTTTTCCAAAGCCTGCGGAGCTTATTGAAATCATCGAAAGCAAAAACCAGACTTTGAACATTGAGGATCGTGCGCTCATGGTCTCAACTCGGATCATCTCTCACATGCGGGCCTATGGCGGGACAAAGCTTCCTGATTTGGAAGATGATCCCATTGCCAGGGATTTAATGACCAGAAGATGGCCGTATCTGAACTTTGCAAGCTCTGTTTTGGAGTCAGAATTGAAGTGGTGGCAGAAGGAGTTCATGGAGGCATACAGGGTTTTTTCAGAAACGAGCCTTCAGATCACAAGTGAATCTCAAAAATTAAAACAAATCGTGGACGGAATTTTCGGAGGATAAAATGTCAGGAGTAAACAAAGCAATAATTTTGGGGCGATTGGGGAAAGATCCTGAAGTCAGATATACCCAGGATGGACGTGCCATCGCAAATTTCAGTGTAGCCACATCGGAAGAATGGAAAGATAAGTCCACCGGTGAGAAAATGGAGCGAACCGAATGGCATCGGATTGTTGCGTTCAATAAACTCGGGGAAATCTGTGGTGAATATCTGTCTAAGGGTTCGCAGGTATATCTGGAAGGCAAGATCCAAACCCGCGAATGGACCGACAAGGACGGCAACAAGAGATATACCACGGAGATTGTGGCTTCATCGATTCAATTCATCGGTTCAAGGTCTGAAGGCCAGGGATCATCGGAGAGAGGAAACCACGATCAAGGGCAATCTTATTCAGACATGCCGGATGATGATATCCCGTTTTGAGAAGGAGGTGAAAAAGTGATTCGAATAGGCATTGATCCTGATTTGGAAAAAAACGGTTATGCGCTCATGGTGAATGATAAAATAGTGGCCTTGGATAATCTTCCATTCTTCGATCTGTGTGAACGGCTCAGAGTTCACAACCAGAAGTCAAATCGGCTCATGGTTGTCATCGAGGGCGGTTGGATCATTAAAAAATCCAACTGGCACGAGGCTCAGGGGCGGGGCATGGCGGAGCGGATAGCAAAGAACGTCGGAGAGAACCACGGAGCCGGGAAATTGATCGTTGAATGGTGTAAGCGCATGAATATCCCGCATGAGATCGTGAAGCCCAAGGGAAAATTAGATTCAGATCATTTTAAAAAAATGACCGGATGGAACGGTAGGACAAACCAGGAGCAGCGAGACGCTGCAATGCTGATCTGGGGGAGGCAATAATGGCAAACCGAGAAGCGTGCGAACTGTATATCGAGCAAGAAATCAAAGAAGGCTTGGCAGAGGGGAAAAAGCCCCATTCCATCGGCAAAGACTTGTCTGCGTGGGTTGGGAAGATGTTTGAAGTGAATATCAGCCCAAGAACTCTTGAAACGAGGGCCAGGCGAATAAAGAAGGTCACTTCAAATGGAGTGAAAAAATCAAAGCCAACTGAAATCATTGAAAATCCAACCCCTGAAATTATTAAAAATCGGCATCCTCAAGGCGGCGGTGCAAGAGAAGGTGCCGGGAGACCCCCCGTCATTCCCCCCGTCGAAAAAGAGTATGTGAGAACAGATACCGAAGCAATGCAGATGGTAACAATCGCTATTTTACAGCTTGAGAGAATAAGGATCGAAGACCCTAAGCGGATCGAGGGCCTGAATAAAGTCAAATCATGGATAGAGGATCAATTAAAATTATAACGGAGGCTAAAATGACACAGAAAATTCAAGAGAGCAAAAATTATGGGATGTTTCAATTGCATGAGTTCAACCGGGATGTTTTCAATACTATAAAACTTGAGGTGTCCATGAAAAAACATGGATGGATAGATGCTTATCCGATGCACGTTACAAGAAATTATGATGGCAAACTGAAGATAAAAGAAGGACATCACAGGTTTGAAGCCGCCAAAAAGATAGGAATAGCAGTCAAATATGTGGTTTGCTCCGATAGCTCGACTCTTGCAGAATTGGTCGATTCAACAAGGGCATGGATCATGTTGGATCATTTGCGGTCAAAGACCAGATCAGGCAACCCCAATTATATCGCTATCAAGGATTACTGTGATGAAACAGGCATCCCCGTGGGCTTATCAATATCGTTGATTGCTGGTCAAAACGCTGGATCATCCAACCACACAAAAGCTTTTAAGTTGGGAACCTTTAAGGTAGGTGACCCATTACATGCAAACCAGGTCAAGAATATTGTATTGCACATGAAAAAGATCGGTATCAGGTTCGCGTCAACCTCGCTTTTTATACAAGCCCTTTCAAAAGTCCTTCGAGTAGATGAATTTTCAATTATTCGGTTTAAAGAGAAAATCTCCGCCCATGCAACCCTTTTTGACAGGCAACCAAATTTGCGAGGTTATTTAAACGCGATAGAATTGATTTACAACCGGCAAAGTAAAGAGAAGATCCCCCTTGCATTTTTAGCGGATGAAAAAAACAAAGAACGGCAGATTAATTTTGGAAGACGCGAATAAAAGCGGGGGAAAGGATGAAAGAAACGTCATACCCTCAATACGTTTTTTCGTGCGGTTGCATTACCGAAACGGCCCGGAAAACTTACCTTACAAATTATCGCATGACCTGCCCAAAGCCTGAGCACCTTGGCGCGACCCTGGAAGAAAGGATCATCAAGTGCCAATGCGGGACGATTTTTAGAGTGCTTCCGAAAGACAACCGGTCTTTATGTGACAATTGCAGAGAGGGCAAACTCCCTGTTGAGTTGGTTCCCAAGCGCGGGAATAGAAACGGGGGCTCTGTGTGGCACGATCCTGGACTCGAGGTTAAGCGATTGGAAAGAAACCCATGTTTGGACTGTCCGAACGTGGTGAAATCAAAAATAGTTGAACCTTGTAGGTCATGTGCTTATCCAGGAATCTGGGATGACCAAATCAGATTTGGCGCATAGAAAGATATTTCTAAGTCCACACTAAAAAACCACAATATGAGGACAAAACCATTTTTTTACATGCTACCATTATGCCTAATTATCCTCCTGTCCCATAGTATCGCCTGCCCACCGCCCAGGGGCAGGCGATACGCCTCAAAAAAAAAGGTGGTTTATGGCATACAACAAAATTCAATTCGAAGCCCTGATCCGCAGGGTTCTCGCCAAGATGGAAAAATATGTCCCTAAAGTCAATTCCCCCTCAGCTTTAAATCTTCTCCTTGGAACCGCAGCCGTTGAATCCGAATTCGGAACCTTCCTTCAACAACTTGATAATGGCCCTGGACTTGGCCCATTTCAGATGGAACCGAATACCGAGGCCGACAACTGGTTAAATTATATTCAGTTCCGGAAACCTCTGAAAGAGTGCCTTTATGATCTATGTGAGGCCACAGGACCCCAGCCGGAAAAGCTTGAGACTGATCTTGTCTATGCCATCGCCATGGCCCGGATCAAATACCTCAGAGCCAATGGGAATATCCCGGCTTCGGATAATGTCTCTGGATTGGCTGTCTATTGGAAGGTGCATTACAACACCGTCAAGGGCAAGGGCAGGGTGGAGGATTTTATCCGAAAATATAATGCCTTTGTGGTGGGGGTGTAGATGGCCGCTCAAGTTAAGATAGATTGGGACAGAATAGAACCCGGATGGAGGGCAGGGGTATTAAGCGTTCTCCAGCTTGCCGCTGAATATGAGGCCGCAACAAAACAAAGCGTGTCCCACACCGCGATCAACAAGCATTTCAAGGCGCTCAACATCCCCAGAGACCTCAAGGCCAAAATTAGAGCCAGGGCAGATGCCAAGGTTTCAGCTTCCATGGTTTCAGCGAAGGTTTCAAAGGTGAAGGAAAGAGACATTATTGAAACCAATGCCGACATCCTGGCAGGCATTCAGATAGCCCACCGTAAGGACATTCCGCTTAAACGTGCGTTGGTTTCAAAACTGTTTGCAGAGGTCGAGGCCTTGACCGACAACAGCGACATGATCAAGGACCTTCTCAAAGCACTCAAAAAAAATGACAACACACTCCTTGCTTCCATCGCCCAGAAAATAGCCTCCCTCCCTCAACGGATCAAAGGGGTTGCTGAATTGGTCACGGCTTATAAATCCCTCATCGGTTTGGAGCGTGAGGCGTTTGGGTTGAATGACCCGGGTGTGAGCGATCCCAATGCGCCGGATGCAATTTCAGTCACTTTCAGAAGGGCCAGCTTTGAAAAAGATTAACATTGACGATATGGCAGGATTTCAACCGAGGCAATTGACCGCCTTGGAACTGCTGGATTCTGGCCTTATCAAGTTTCTGCTATATGGCGGAGCCCTTGGGGGTGGAAAGTCCTATTTCCTTCGTTGGTATGCAGTCCGCCGTCTCGTTTTGCTTTTTCATTTGTGGGGTATCCGTGGAGCCCAGGGAATGCTTGCTTGTGAGAATTACCCCGCATTGCAGGACCGGCAGCTATCCAAGATCGGCATTGAGTTTCCCCCATGGCTTGGAAGAATGTACGATTCCCACCGGATGTATGGCAGATGCTTTATCCTTAAACCAAAGTGGGGCGGCGGCGTGATCTGTTTTCGAAACCTGGACGATCCCTCAAAATATGCTTCTTCCGAATTCGCCTTCATCCTCGTTGATGAGCTCACAAAAAACCCCCTGGACACATTCACCCACCTTCGGACCCGGTTACGATGTCCCGGGTTGCCCGATATTGAATGCCAGTTTGTAGGAGCCACAAACCCCGGTTCAATCGGCCATGGTTGGGTTAAAGCCCTTTGGATGGATAAAGTCTTCGGGGAGGAATGGATAACCCCCGTTGATTACCGGGGATCATTTGCCTATGTGCCATCGACTGCCCAGGACAATAAGTTTTTGGGTCCTGATTATTGGGCGGTCCTGGCCACACTTCCGGAAAACCTTAGAAAAGCATTCCGTGATGGTAATTGGGATGTCTTTGTCGGTCAGGCATTTCCTCAATTCTCGAAGGAGATCCATGTTTGTAAGCCTTTCCCGGTCCCGCGAGAAGCCCCGCTCTATTTAACATTTGATTGGGGATACGGAAAACCTTTCTCTATTGGATGGTGGTTTATCGATGCAGATGGCCGCTGTTTCAGGTTTTCAGAGTGGTATGGATGGGCCAAGGTGCCGGACGAAGGACTCAGAATAACAGACCCGCAGATTGCCGAAGGAATCAAGGAGCGCGAAATCAAGCTTGATATTGCCGGTAGGCATATCACCCACATCACCCGTCTTGCCGGACCGGATTGTTGGAACCGCAAACCGGATTACAAGGGCGGCGGTCAAGGTCCATCGACCGCGGAGGTTTTTGCAGAGTATGGCATCTATCTCACCCCGGGAGATCCGAGCAGGGCTTTAAAAATCAGACAATTCCGGCAAAGGTTGGATGTCCCGGGTGATGGTTCCATGCCCATGATGATGATTTTTGAGAACTGCCATCAGTTTATCCGGACCATCCCGAACATCGTCATGGACAAGAACAACGTCGAGGATGTGGATACGGACACCGAGGACCATATCTATGATGAGGCTTGCCATATTTGCATGGCCAGGCCCATCGCCATGCGATTACCGAAACCGGAAGGATCGAAGTTCGACAAGAGGATTGAAGATCTGTACCGGAAACCTCCGGTCCCAGGCGCCGATACATGGGATTACGGTCCCCAGGATGATTTTAACCGGCAGGCCCGGGGAGACGTTTTTGACACGATAATGGAGTGAGATGATGATTAAAGACACGATGCTTATTGTTTCGTTTCATATGATTTGGGCTCTTGTCTGCGTCGCTTTCGGCTTCTACATGGGCCGGAAGACACGGACAGATGAACCCCTGATCAAGATCAAGTTACCAGAACTCAAGAAGGATTCACCTTATATCGATAACGGCGGAAGCCCCTTCAATGATGCCCAATGGGATAGTAAAGGTCCAGAGAGGATTGATACAATCAAATGATACCTGTTTATTGCGAAGTTTGCGAAGCCCAATTTGCACAAGCCGACCATGAAGAACTGAAGGCCCCGATGAAGGGAGCCATGTTCATTTCTCACCTGGCCAAAAATGGAGTACCGGCCCCGTTTCATCCGAACGCTGAATGGCAATACATGAGATGTCCGTATTGCAAGTTTAGGCCATTCACGTTTGAGGACCGGGTTTTGATTTTTCCCCCTGCCAGGAAATTCTATGTTTTCGGTGAACCCTTGGATAAGCCAGACAGCGAGAAGACGCTGTATGATCGGAATCAGGAGACCATTAACAAATTTATCGAGAACTTCGACTCGCAAAATGATTTTGTTAACAATTCTGACGAAGAGGGTTTGAAATTGACCTGCTTTCAATGCAGACATTGCGGGAAGCCTTATAAAACTCTAATTCGAATGATGAAACACGAAGCGGATTGCAGCCATGGAAAATAAACCAAGTACGGAATTGGTTCCGCCTAAAAATGACTTGAAAGTCGGTCTTGTCATCTTTTCTATATTGGATGAGATCCTGAAATACAGAGATTCCCAGGGCATGCCTGAAAAATGGAATCGGTATTATCAACTCCGGAGAAATAATCACTGGAAGAATAAGGCCGCCGCAACCGTCTCCCTGGTATCTGCCAACCTTTTGGGCTCACACCATGTAAAAACGGTGAACACCCTCACCGATAACAACCCCACGTTTGATGCTACCATCGTGGGGAAAATTGATGATGAAGAGCAGCTTAGGACCGTGATCCGCCTTTGTGAACATTGGTGGAATGATCAGGAGCAGCAGCACGTCCTTGAAGAATCCGTCTCCGAGGGCGAAATCAACGGCACCACGGTTGAGAAGGTGTCTTTCAACCTGGACCTGGAATACCCCTATGGAGAGGTTGAGACCGAGACCCTATCCTTGTTCAATTTTGGATGGTACCCGGTCAAGGCGAAGAAGTTGCAGAAATGCGAAGCCACTCTTCACTTCTGGCCCATGTCATTAAGGGAAGCACGAAGGCGCTGGCCTGATTGCGCTGATAAACTCGTTGCTGATGATGAGTATATCAAGGCGATCAATGACCAGCGCAACGAACTGACCGGAGCAAATAAAGGGGAGCAGGGTTTCATTACCAAGATTTCCAACGTGATAAAAAATCTTATTGCCTCCAAGGGTATAAATTCAGAATCAAACCAGGAAACCGTGGTTGTCGAGGCCTGGGTTAAAGATTATTCAAAAGATAAAGATGGCAATAATTTATACACCGGGAATATCCGCCGTATCCAATGCGGGTGTTGCGGTAATGTTGTTTTTTCGGATGAAAACAATCCGAGTATCAACCCTCTATTGGCCAAAAAAGCCGCGAATACCTACCTGTATGACAAATTCCCTTTTTCCGTTACCCAATCGGTCACAGATCCTACCTGCATGACCGGTATGCCAGATTTCGAGCAGTTGGAAGGGATGAATATCGAGATCAACAAGACGATCAGCCAGATGACCCTGGTGAAGGACAAGGCATCCACCCCGAAATTCATCAACCCCAAGGATTCAGGGGTTCACAATGATGATCTGACGAACTATCCCGGCATTTTAAACCCTACCGATTCATTCAAAGCCCAGGCCCTGAAATACGTTGACCCGATGAAGATTGATCCCCACATGATGACCGTCCTTGAAATCTATAAGGACTTCTTCTTCATGGTTGCCGGGACCTTTGACATGGAATCCGCACAGACACCCGGGCAGAATGTGATTGCATACAAGGCCATTGCTGCTGTCCTGGAAAACGCTGCCCGAATGCTCAAAGGGAAAACCCGGAACTATTCTAAAATGATCAGGGAGCGGGGCCGGATGTACCTTTCCCATGTCCAAAACTGGTACACGGAAGAGAGGTGGATATCATTTTCCGATGAAACCGGAAGCAACCAGGCAATGCCGATCAAGGGAGAAGAATTGATCCTCCCAATCAAATTGACCGTTGTGAATGGCTCCACTATGCCCAGGTCTCAGATCCAAAGGCGGGAAGAAGCCTTGGCCGTTGCAGACAAAGGGCATATCGACTCTGAAGAACTTTTGAAAGCCCTGGATTGGCCGGATTACATGAACGTGGTGAAGAGGATGCAGGCCGGTCCCCTTGGAAGCTTCTTTGACAAGCTTATGGGTGTTGGAGTCCCCGAAGAGTTGATTCAATATTTCCAAGAACTGTCCCAAATGAAGGATACAAAGGAAGTCGATAGGGCCGTGAAGTCCGGTGACGTTTCAATTTTCCCCGAGGTCATCCAATCCATGATGGGGGACCAGCCCGAGCCCCAAGGCGATCCCGGCATGGAGGCAGAGGCGCAATTGAAAGGCGCTCAGGCACAAAAGACCATAGCAGAAATGGAGCTAATCCGGGAGAAAGTTCTCACCGAGCGGGTTATGCAGTTGGTGAAAACCAAGGGGGTCGATTTCGATGAAGAGAAGTTGCGAATATTGAGGGCTCAGGTTGTGTCAGAAATGGAAGCAAAGGGCCGCGAGCTGGATAACAAGACCGTTGAGACCGAAGCCAAGGCCAAAGCCCTTACGACTTCAGATAAAAGCAAAGTTCCAGGCCCGTATAGAGAGAAAGGTTTGAAATCTAATAATCAGGAGTAACAGCCATGGCATTGATAGACATGAAGTTCACGAAAAGCGAAAAGAAAAAACGGTTGATGGACTATCCCTGTTCAATCGGGAGTAAGCACAAAGGCCCTGAATACCCATGGGGACTGGATATCAACCTTGAGAAAGAACAGATAGACAAGCTCGGGCTTAATTTAAAAAAGCTGAAGGTCGGGGATGAAATCCCGGTTGATGCAGTCTTGAAGATCCGGAGCCTTTCTGAATCCGAAGGCGAAAGCGGGAAGTCCCAGAATCTCAGCCTTCAGATGATCAAGATTGCCGTGAAAAAGAAAGGGTAGACCATGCCAGACCATTTCGATGAAGAAATAGTGTCACGGTTAGAATATGAAAATTTTCAGGACAGATATTATAGAATGGGGATTTTGCTTGAGAAATACGTCAATCAAGACCCTGAGAAGGCGGTCATAGAACTTGCCAAGGTTAAAAAACGAAACGAGAGACTTCAATTTGCATTATCCGGACGGCCCGGAAAAATCCGTGTTTTAAGGGGGGAGATTCTAAGCCTTAAAGCGCAAGTCCAAGCACTTCAACAGGAGAATCGAAAATTTAAGATTAAGCTGAAGCAACAGCACAAAGCCACGATAAAGGTTAAAAAAGCTGCTGAAGCCCTTATGGAGATAAACGATGCCAGTATATGACCATCTATGTAAAAGCTGTGAGACCGTCACCGAGAGCATTCAGCCCATTAATAAAAAGTCCATCAAATGCCCTCATTGTGGGAAACGGGCCGTCCGGATTATCTCATGCAATGGCGTTTATACCGGCAATGATGATGCAACCTGGTTAAAGTCCGTTCGTGACGTTGTTGAAAAGAACTCTGGTAAGCCCCATGCAGAAGAGTTTTTGAAAAACCCAACCCGGACCAATCTGAAAAACTGGATGGAAAAAGAGAATTTGCGAAACCTGGAACCCGGTGAAGGGAATCGAGATCCTACACCCTGGAAGCCGGATGCAAGGTTTACCGACAAGCTAAGGCAGAAGCACATGGAACGAAACGCAATTTCTATTTACCGATGACATATTTTACTTTAAAATGCAGACGATTCTAAAAAAACAGGAACACAAAATCCACTCTGATATGGAAACTGTTTTTGCATCCATCAGAGGCATTCTTTTAAAGAAGCATCAGGAGAAATCAAATGTAAGCATCACTTTTAGCGTTGATATGGTCAATGGCGGCATTGGCCCGGTGAACGCAGATATGAAAGAAAAGATAACCATCAAGAAATAAAATCGGATACGATTTAGCCCCGTAAGTTTTGGGATACTGAAAAGCCCGGTTGAGAGTGGGAAACCACTCTTGGCCGGGCTTTTTTTATTTGGCGCTACCGAAGACTCGCCTCCTTCACAACTTTCAAGAACGGAGATCACCCATGCAAGAATCAGGAACGACGATAACAGACGCCGGAGCCCCGTCAGCATCGGCAGGATCACAGATCGAAGAAGGCAATGTTGATTTTGGTGTTGGACTTTTTGAAACCATTGGAATTCAGGAAGCCCCAAAAACTGACAAGCCTGAAGATCAACCCGGGAAGACTCAGGAGACTCCCGAAGAAAAAGCGGCAGCAGACAAGGCAGCAGCAGACAAGACCCTTGAGGATACCGGTCGTTATGACCAGATCCCCCGCTTTCAAGAGCTTCTTCAAAGGGCTGTGGCAGCGGAAACCAAACTTCAAATGTTGGAGCAAGGGACTGGTAACCCTGATGCTGGAAAAGCTGAAACCGGTGCAGCGCCTGCCAAGAAAACAGCCGAAGAGCTTGGATTCAAGGACATCTCCGAGATGGATGCTCAGGAGATTCAGGACTGGCAAGATGAGGACCCCAAGGGCTACGCGGCCAATCTCCTGAAACAGGCCAAGTACGAGATCAAGCAGGAAATGGCAACAGAGACGGCAGCCAAAACACAGGAGCAGGAAGTCGAGAAAACCTACCAATCCTATGCGGATTCCAACCCTGATTTTCTGAAAAAGTGGGAGGCCGGGGAGATCCAAAATTTTATGGCCAAGAACCCCGGAGTCATTGCCGCGCATATCGCCATGTCTACTGAAGACCGCATCAAAGAGGCCGTGGCAAAGGCCGAGAAAGACACGGAAACAAGGATTTACGAAACATTGAAGGCGAAAGGAACCGCCAAAACCCTCAGCGCAGGGCCAGCAGACGCGGGACACACCGTGGATTCTGAAACTGACGAACTCAAAAACCCAGACAAGTACGGGGGGGCCGATAAAGTTCTTCTTGACCGAATGTTAAGAAGGCAGCGAGGCACCACGTAAAAATTAAGGAGTAAAATCATGGACGTAACTATAGGACAAGTTTTAAGCCAGATGGATGCCGTTACCAACGATTATTTTATGATCGATAATGGTAAAGCGGCGGATTTGTATTTTCAAACCTCATTTCTGCTCAATTATCTGTTGAAGCAGAAAAAAGGCCTTTTCAAACGCCCTGGTGGAGGCCGTGATATCCGAGTTCCCTTCCGGTATGACGGCAACGAATCCGGGTTTTACCGGAGAGGTGGAACCCTGTCTTCCGACAAGAGAGACGCGATCACAGCGGTATTTTATCGGTGGATTCATGCCTACGGCAATGGAACCATTTACCGGGTTGATGAATTGGAGAACTCCGGCGCGGCTGCAATGATTGACCTCGTAAAAGAAGAAGCCTACGGAGCACAGGAATCAATCACAAAGACCCTGGCCGAAAGCCTTTTCGATGCTCCTTCCGGGAGCACTGACAGGTTGACCGGCATTCGTGCGATGTGCAACGAAAACGCGGACCTGGATTTCGGAAACATTTCAGAAAATGACGTGGTTGCCCAGGACGGGACCAAACCATGGGCCGGGTATCTCAACAGCACCCCCGCTGCCATTTCCCTGGATATCATCAGAGACCTGAAAACGGCTGCTGATTACGGCAATGGGAAGAAAGAAGAGCCGGACCTGGTTGTTACCACCAAAACGATCTTCAACAAGATCCTGAGTATCCTTCAGCTTCAGCAAAGGTTTACGGAAAAAGACTCCGAGCCCGTGAAAGTCGGTTTTGTCGGCGTCCATTTTGAGGGATCTGATATTTTCCCGGATCGTTTTTGCCCGGCCACTTTTATGGCCGCATTGAATACGAACCATTACGGGTTTGCGGTCCACCAGAAGGGTATGTTTGTCCGAACCCCATGGGAAATCATTGCCAATTCTGCACAGGATAAGACCTTTAAGATCCTGTTCGATGGCAATACGATTTGCAACAACAGACGCGCACAGTCTGCAAGAACTGGCCTGACCGTATAACCAGGATTTTCAACAGCAATCAACATTCTCATAAAGGAGATTATAGAAAATGAGTGGAAACAGACCTTTAAAAACTCACGGTTGGACCCAAGGCCTTTATCAGGTCTCCTCAACCATCAAGGAAGTCATTGGCCAGAAACGGGAAACCGATGATGGTCGTATTTTCCGTTATGCAAAAGCTGGCGCTGCTGCCCTCGCAGCCGGGAAGCTTGGGATTGCGGCGAATATCGCGGCTGAACATCTAAATCAAGCAATCCTCGCGGCTGTGGCTGCTGGTGAATACTGTTTGACTCTGGTAGTCACCGCAGGCACTGCAATCGCGGAAAACGCGCTTAGAGGCGGTCAATTTCAAATCAATGATGCAGTCGGAGAAGGTAGCATCTATGGCATTGAAAGCAACTCCGCCATTTCCGCTTCCGGAACCGAGATCGTGATCACCCTGACCGATCCCATTAAGGTTGCATTAACCACAGCATCGGAATTTACCCTGGCTCACAACCCCTGGAATGGCGTGGTTGAATCCACCACCCTGGGTAAAGCTTGCGGCGTTCCCTTGGTAGCCGTCCCGGAGAGTAATTTCTATTGGGCTCAGACCGGAGGGCTTGGGATTGGGTTGATTGATGGCACCCCGGCAGTAGGTTCTTTGCTGCAACAGTCCAATGCCACTGCGGGAGCAATGGAAATCTATGCGGCAGAAACCATTGTTTTTAAGCCGGTAGCTGAAATCTTCGGGACCGCAGGAATTTCGACGGAATACAAGCCCGTTGTGTACTGCATAGACTAAAGCGGAGCATAAAAGATGATCACCATAAAAGAGATTTCAGCGGAAGTTTTAGGGATCATTCAGGATAATAGTTATAACGATACCGATGTCTTACGGCTTTGCAACAATGCCTTGACTGAGATATCCGGGATCATTCTATTGCCTGAACTGCAAGCCGAGGATACCGTCGATACCGTTGCCGGTGTCAACTTTACGGCCCTTCCATCGGACTTCCAAAGAAATCTCTTTTATTGTTACAGCGAAGCCAATCTTAGGCGGGTGACGATCTATTCTGATTTTCGGAAGATCCTTGCCATGGCCGGGGTGATTGATCAACCTGGATATGTCTATGGCGTGGCCACCAGGGGGAGCAATCTTCATTACCAAAGAATTCCTGGGACTGCTGAAACTCTTCAGATCCATTATTACCGGAATCCCACGGTTTTAACTTCGATTGATAATTTGCCATCCTGTTTGCCTGTTCATTTGGCCAGGCCCCTGCTTGTCAACTATTGCAGCAAAGAGCTTTACGACTTGATTGAGGACGGAGCAGACGGAAAAACCCCGAATACCGACAAGTATACTGGAAGGTTTACAGGGGACATGGCCCTTTTAGAGGCCTTCATTGGCCCCGAGCCTCGTTTGCCGGAAGAAATCCCACAAGCGATAGACTGGAATTTAATGGCCAATGACTAACAGCATCAAAATAAACGCATTCACCGGAATGAATAACGTCCGGACTGCAAGCGACAACCTCAAAACCCCGTCTCTTATCCTGAATGCGGACACGACCGCAGAAGGACGATTGACCCGAAGGGGAGGCCATACCAAGGTAATCGATTTGGCCGGGGCATATAGTCTCTGGGCCTGTAAATTTGCCATGCTGGTTGCTGCTGGCGGAAGCCTTTACCGGATCAGCCAGGGGGTTGCTTCTTCCCTTGGGAGTCTTTCCGGGCCTGAAGCCCCATTGTCCTATTCAGAAGCCAACGGCAAGGCCTACATTTCAAACCAGCACTGGAACGGTGTCTTCAACCCTGGAACTCTTTTGCTTGAGCCCTGGGGAATACCCTTGCCGGAAGCCCCGAGGCTTTCAGCTGTTGCCGGGAACCTGCCGGGAGGGATTTATCATGTTTGTTTTACGGTTTCGAACGGGGATGAGATCAGTGGGAATGGACCGATATCCCGAATCGTACTTGAAGACAATGAAGGAATTGGGATCAGTAATTTACCTGAAAATGGACTGGTGTGGGTCACAGATCCGGACGGGGAGAAGTTTTTCTATGCCGGGAACGCAAGCTCAATCGTTTCCTTGATCAGTGTTGAGCCCTTGCCGACCTTCCTTTGCTACCCGCCCGAGCCCATGGGCAATATTTGCTTTGCCTTTGGGAGGATGTGGGGAAGCCGGGATAATGTTTTAATCTACACAGAGCCCTACCAGCTTGGATTGACCCAGAACACGAACCGGTTTGAGCTTGATCAGAAGATTACCATGATTGCCCGGGTGACCACCGGCCTCTTTGTGGGACTTGAAAACAGAACCGTATTTTTCGCCGGTACAGAGCCCACAAAGATGATCCAAATGGATGCAGGCTCCGGCGCCGTGAAAGGTACCCTTTGCTACTGCAATAACCTTGGAGAATTAGGGGATGTCCTGGGAACCAGCGAGAAGGTTTATGTCGATGTTCCCGTTTGGTTATCTCAAGAGGGGATAGTGGCCGGGAACCCGAGCGGAAGGCTGTTTAATCTGACCAACAACAAGGTCAAGTTCTCCCCGCCTGAATCCGGGGCAGCTCTTTACCGGGATGTGAACGGGGTTTTTCAGTTCTTGACCAGCTTCCCGAGCGGCCAGACCGGTTCAGGGGTCCGGGCCAATGACCCCAAAGTACTCGAAGCTTTTAAGAATGGGCACCTCCGGGGAACTCAGACCGGGGGTGATGTGGATATCGCGGCATTTTCAGACAATGCCGTTTGTGAAGTTTATCGCGCTGGACAATTAATTTAACAGGAGAAAACATGCCAGATTCAATTCAAGCCGAAACGAGTTTTTCTTACAGCCGAGCACTTTTCAGCGACAGTTTTGACCTTCATGCAGAGAAAGAAGCATCTTTTGTAATAGAGTTCAACAGCATAAAGGATGGAGAAGTCTCAACTATTCTTCATAAAGAGTCCGGTGACGGCAAAAAAGAAACGAAGTCTCTGACTTTAATGGAGGGCGACACGCTGCACTTAAACCATGTTTTTCATGTAGAAGCCGAAACAGAAGTTAGGGATGATCATCCATTTCCGATCAAGTTGGAGTTCAAAGGCCAGACCTATTTCTTAAAAAGAACAAAAGCCGACAAGCTGATTTTAACAAAATAATTTCAAATGACCTACCAGCCAGAACGCATTTGCGATCCAGCCATAGGAATAAATCCAAAAGGAGATAAACCAATGCCGGATATCAAATGCGTTAAGAACAAGATCATCAACCCCTTTGCTGAGAATAAAGAGCTTGCCTATGCGGCAAAGCATCATCGTGACGGGGTTATCTTCACCGGGAATGTCCGGTGTGAGCAGTTCAGAGGTGGTCAGATCATCGGCCCGAATGGATGGGAGCCCAAACCCAACACCTTTACCACGGAAGGCATGGCCAGGCTTTTGAATATCATGTTCCACGATATCACAAAGCCAGCTTCGGAAATCTTCTATGTTGGTATTTTCAAGAACAATGTTACCCCGGCGCTGGCGGATACAGCAGCGGCCAAGCTGGGAGCGGCAGGGTCTTACGGTGAGTGCCAGGATGCAGACTATGACGATCCGGCTACCAATAAGCCAGGTTACACAACTGCCGACACCGCAACGGCGGTTATCACCAATGCCGTTGCCGGTAAAGCTCATTTTGTCATGGCGGACGCTTTGACAGTTTACGGAGCCTTCCTGTCCACGGAAGCGGCCAAAACTGCGACAACCGGATATCTGATGGCGGCTAAGAAGTTCGCCACCGCACGGGCGGTTATTGCTGACGATGAGCTTTATGTAACCTATCAGATCACGGCTTCCACGTCCTAATGCCGAAATTCAACCATCAGAATTTCGGAGATATTCAGAAGTATGTTTATCTCCTGGCGCGGGTGTTGTCTGTCAATGGGGCGGATGACACCGCGAGCCTTGCCCTTACCGATACAGCCCTGGTTGCTTCGGGCATTCCTATTTTCTTTCATTGCGCCATGGATTCGGAACAGCGGGAGAACGGGGCTCTGGTTGGAGCAGCAGGGGCTTTCCGGGAAGAAGATTCGGTGATTGTACGATGCCGCCTTGACGATTCGGGGGCGACCATTACACCGGTTTGCGTTGTGGCCAGGGATCAGGGCCCTAGAACTTGCTGTGAGTGGTTTGAGGAAATAGGCTCTACGATCTGCCAGAATCATAACTGGCGGGTACCCTATGCCATTCCTTATTATCAATTGAATCCCCCTGGTGATGATGGCTGGTTTGCGATGTGCGGAACTCTCCCATACTATAAACTTTGGACCGCAACATTGGGAGGGCTTGGGCTTTTTCTCATTGAAGTTGATTGTAGTCTTTCAGACGGGAAGTATCACGCTAAAAACAAGGTTAACATTCTTCGGGAAAGCGACCGTTTCTTTGAAGAATATCCCTATGGACTTTACTGGAAAGCTTCCGACAACCCAGGGGATCTACCTCAGAAAGACGGTGTTCTGAAATTCAATTTCAGCAATGTTCAAACAGAGGTTTATCGAGGTGAGGGGGCTATAGATCATGTCGATTATCTTCGAGGGCAAGTTTACATAAAGATTTTTTGGGACTCGGGGCTTCCTGTTGAGATTATTGTGTCAAGGTCTATTTATTCGTACCATGATCCTTATATGCCTCCTGAAATGGTTGACAGGACCATTATTCTTTCTCATGAAAACGGCAAAGAATATTCAATCGATCTATCTGATTACTATGATGAAAGCATGGGGGAGATCAGCAGAATGCTTGTCGGTTGTGCTGCAATAGCTGAACAGCCACTTACGTCAACCTTTGGCTGGACCATCGCGGGGGACCCTGTGGACCTTTGGGCCTTGGCTGAATATACTCTCGATTATTTTAAAATTTGTTCTACATGAGGTGATTAAATGGCTGAGACTATTTATTTTGCGGATAGGATAAAAGAAACCACCCTAACTGTCGGAACCGGGGTTTTGGTTTTGGAAGGCCCATCAACGGGATTCATGTCGATAGATGATGGCATGGGCTCTGGAGATGCTTGGTTTTGCTGTACTGATGGAGTTGATTGGGAAGTGTTCCAAGGACATCTTGATGTGAATGGTGATCTGACAAGGGATTACTGTTCATATTCTTCAACCTACGGGGATTTCATCGATTGGGGAGCGGGAACAAAAGAAGTATTTAATGTTTTCCCGGCTGAGTTGATCGCGGAAATGCTCAGATTATCTTCGGGCATAAAAACTGAAATTTTTGCATCTTCAACCGGCGAACTTACCGTTTCAGACTGTTTAGGCAAACTTATTTCCAACCGAGGGCAATCAGCAGAAAATACGCAAACGCTCCCGGATTGTGAAGAGGGATTGAGCGGAACAATCGTTATCGCTACGGCAGGCGCAGGGGCTTTTATATTAGAGCCAGGTACAAACGATCAAATATATTACAATAGTGTTGGACTTGGTGATGGGTTCTCTATTTCCATTGATACGCCTGGAATAGGCAATTACCTGACTTTCTTTTCCTTTCTTAATGGCTCCAATGCGTGGGATTGGATCGTTGCCCCCGGACCAGGAACAACAGTGAATACCGGAGGGGGTCCATAGTAACATCGCAAGAAACTGGCAAGGGGAACTTCCATAATTGATTAATTTTAGGGGCCATTAATAAATGATATCTCAGCATCCCATATCAGGAGCGCCCATAAGCGCAGCAGAAGAGGCCCCAGGGTCTTCAGGGTCACAAACCTATGAACTTGAGATCAATGACGGGCTCGGTCTTTCTGAATATATTGCTGACCGCAATCCTGATACGTTTGAAGATATCATTGAGGAATCTTTAGGGGTTGAAGACCTTCCATCGGTGCCTTCTGCCTATAATGAGATCATTGATGAATCTTTAGCGGTTGAAGACACTCATGCAAATGGGAACCTTCCCGTAGAATTCACAAAACTCCCTTATGGAGACCATCTTGTTACTATAACCTTGGAACTCCTGGAAGGGTACTCGGTTATTATCAATTGGGGGGATTTATCAAGTGTTGAGATTGAGGGGCCTTCAAGTGAATCTTTTACACATGAGTATGTAAACCAAAGCCAGACTTATAATATAAGCATAGTCGGAGATGTTGACCAGCTTACGGGCTTTTTCATTTCCGGCAATGGGACGCTTGTCAGTTTCGAGGCATTATCCCAGATGGTGAGCCTGTTAAACCTTGGCTTTTCGGGAAGTTATATTACCGGGAATTTGACGGCGATAGAAAATATGATTGGATTACAGGGCTTTCAGTTATGGGGCGTGACTTGCTCGTTAATTGGTTTTTCTGCTAATATATCGTCTCTTGCAAATTTCCCGGATCTTAGGAAAGTCGTTTTTGGGGGTAATGGAGCAAAGTTATCTGGGGACGTATCTGATCTGGCAGGATTAACTCAGCTTTCTCAGCTAATTTTTGCGGATAGCTTTGTAGAAGACCTAAGATTTACACCATCATTGTTATCGTGGGACGTAAATACAGATAACCCTGAAGGGTCGGAAGCTGATTGTACGCTGTCTTTTGATACCACACGCTTTCTTGAATCAGAAGTTGACGCTATTTTAAATAATCTCGATAGCATTTCTGAATCCCTGCCACTGTTAAGCAGGAACATATATTTTTCTGGCACAAACGGCACTCGATCATCAGCAAGCTCTGACGCTGTAATCTCTTTGAGGGAAAAGGGATGGGTCATCACTTTTGATTTAGAGGAAATGGTAGTTGATTCCGCCGTTTTTTCTGATTATTCACTTTGGGTAACTGGATATTCCAAGGTTATCATCGAAACCCTCCGCATGCTGGACACTGGCAAGATCGGGTTTCACCTTCAAGTGGCGGAGAGCCTTGGGGTTGCGGAGCAGCTTAAAGAGGCTTTGGGTATCCTTGCCCATGACTTTCTGAACCTTAACCCTGGTCTATTCTCAAACTGGAAAGGATCTGAAGGAGTAGGCTCCGGGCTTTCCATTTCCGATGTGTCTTCTTTTGGGAAACAGTTCCTTGATTCCCTGGACGAAAACATAGGCCTTTCTGATTTCTCAATGTTCTCGTTTCATCTTTTGATTCTGGATTCCATTACATGCTCATCCTCAGTCGAAGCCGCTGGTCTTTTCCAAAGACAGATCATGGAAGCCATGGCCTTGACGGATTCAGCTTTGAAAGCCTGGGAAAGCCTGATTGAAGATGTCTTCAGCGTGGTTGAATCTGCATCGCTTATCTACGGTGTCATGGCCACGGTGGAAGAGTCGGTTTCCCTTTCTGGAAATTCCGCCTACTTGCTTTTTGCAAATGAAGCCATCAACGACAGCTTTCAACTTCAGCCATCCATTGCCCTCCGCTCTGTCCTGGGCGCTATTGTTCAAGAGTCCTTGGGTCTTTTTGGTCAGGTATTGATTGACGGAGAAGTCTGGGAATGTTGGGTCTTGAACACGAATAAGTTTCACCCTTCCATTTATTCCGGATTCGATTTCAACTCCTACGCCATCTTTGAGGGCAGGGCCTACGGGGCAAAGGCTGATGGCATTTACGAGTTGTCCGGAGACACGGATAACGGTTCCGGGGTTCGCTCGGGGGTTGCTTTTCCTGAAACAGATTTCGGGACAACCGCAGGGAAGCGATTCAGAAAAGCCTTTTTAGGGGTTTCGGGCGATTCAACAGTTTTAAAAGTTGAGAATGAAAATGATTATGGGTTCTATTCTATTGAAAAAGACAAAACGACCATAAACAGAAGCCTGTACGGCAAAAAATGGAAACTTTCCGTTCTTGATTTTGAGAACCTGCATTTCATTGAACTCTTTCCGGTAATTTTAACGAGGTAAACATGGGAACCCTTGATGAAAATGCCCTTTGGTTTAAAGGGAAAAGGCCGATTATCGCGGAATATGAGAAAGGCCGGGAAGCTGTCCTGTCCACCATTGCCGGCCAATCTTTTTGCCGGATGCCGGGTTTCGTGAAGAAGGTTTTGACCAGCCTTGAAATCGGGACCAAGGAAAAACTTACCGCCCTGAACTATGACATCCTGCAATCGGCCATTGAGCGTGAGCTCCGGCAAGCCGGAATCGCCTATGATCTTTCATACCGTCAGGCCGCGCTAAGTTGGGAGATTGAACGCCAAGGCCTTCTTGATGCACTTGATAGAGAATTTGCAGGGATGAAAAGAGCACAGGCATTCACCGAGGAAGCCTTGAGCCGGATGGATATCGAAATCGGGCTCCGGGCCCTAGTGGTTGAAGCGGCCAAGCTGGCCTTTTCTCAGACCGAGGAAGAATATAAGCGCAGGGTCCTTGTTTCTGATTCAACCGTGAACACGGCAGAAACCAGCTTGATCAATGAAAAATTGTTCACGGCCCAGAAACGCCTTGCCTTGATCACCTACCTGGAAGAGATCCTTGAAGCCGAGCAACGGGTTTTGATTGCAGAAACGGCCAATATCGTCCTGGAAACCGATCTGGTGGAGGCCAAGGGCGAACTTATTGCCAAAGAGGCCACAAAGATACCCGCCATGATCGAACTTGCCGCACAAAAGACCCTACTGGCTCGGTCGATCATTGACCGGATAGAACACGAAAGGCAAATCCTCCTTCTTGCCCTGGCGCGGGTTTTTCTGGAACGGGATAAAACCGATGCAGGTCTTTCCATCATGGCAGCAGATACGGCCCTCAATACCCTCCGGAGAACTCTGAACGATGAAAAAGTAAGCCTGTCCATCCTGAAATCAAACAACATGATTGCCATCGAGCGCCAGGAGAACCGGAACAAGACCCAAATCATGATGGATACGGAAGCATCCCAGGTCATCACCATGAACGCCGATGGTGCTGCCGTTGATCAGGTTCTTTCCATCAATGTCCAGGAAAACAATATTGCCCATCAATCCGAGCGGGAAAGTTCAGCCCGGATGATGGCAGAAAATAAAAAATCGATTACCTACCAAATGGCTGATACGATCAGGGAGATAGAAGACTCCGCAGAGATATCGGCCAATCAAAAGATTACGGCACAATTAACCCACCTCTTCCTTGCGGAGTAGAATATGAGCATAGACGCTTTTAACAGGGCCATGGTTCGGGAACTTGCAGCCTGGAAGCCCTTCACGTCGAATAACCTATTTCTGAATGCTGATGACAAGACGGAACGGGCCATCATCCTTGGCCTGTATGCCGGGGTTTATAAGTTTGGCCATAATTACCTTGAAGTGATCGAAGCGGAGCAGCTTCAGGCCGTGATCGACGAATTCACCCAGAACATGGCACAGCTTTCCAATGAAAGCGCAAAGCTTGTGCTTGAAATCGCAGCAAAAAGGTATCTGGCCTCAATTGATCAGCAGATTTTTGACGAAAAGGTTTTAACAAAGCAAGGTGCCCTCGATGCTGAAAACCAGAAATGGGATTCCAGAATCGCAGCACTGTCAGCAGACAGGGAAGCCCTGGAAACCCTTCGGCAGAGGACAGTCTTGTCTGAAGCCCAAGCCGTGAACCGGGTCAATGAGATATCCGCCCAGGTTAGAAACGAGCAATACACCCAATCGGAATTGGACAATGAAGAACTGAAGCAGCGCCTTGAAGTCTCAAAAGCTGAATTGCGAATTTTGCAATCTGCAAATCGTGGTCTTGAGATCCAGGCCCAAATCAATGATGCAGCTTTCCAACTATTCGCCGTGGATGCTGATATCGCCGGGTTGAATGCCCAGGTTGCCGGGACCCTGGCGGATATTGCCCGGAACCAGAGGGTTGAAGAAGAACTCACGATAGAGCGGCAAAAGAATTCAAACCTGGAATATGAGATTGCAGAAGAGACCGCGGCAAAACTTGCAGGTATTTTATCCCATGAAAGGTTGATCCAGGATGAAATTGATTCAATGGATGATTTCGAGCGACAAGAAGCAAAAGAACACGCCGAAAAACTGAATGGATTGAATGTCGATAATACGTCAAAGCAGAAAAACATAGAGCTTTCCATGGAAGAAAGTTTGTTCCGTTCAGGAATGAGAGTTCGCGCCCATGCCAATGATATCGCTTTTGTGACTCAGAATAAGCAAACCACTGTGCTAAAAGACGCGGATGAAACCATTCTCATCCAGCAAAGGGTATGGGCCAAGGATCAAATTGTTGACGCCTCCATTAAAGCCGCCCAATTCATCGCGGATGCAAACATAGCGACAAGTCTCCTGCACAAGATTGGTTCTGAATGAACTTTGACTTAGAAAAAATCCTCAGCAAGGCCTCTATCACAATCCCCAAGGGGGTGATGCCAACTTCTGGCTTGACGCAAAGAATCAACCAGCTACGGAACCTTTCAAGGGAGGGATTGAGACCCAATTCCGTAACGATGATCGATCCCGGAGACTTTGCCAGGCTTGGCGGAAAAAATACACCCGATATCCAAATATCAGCACCTATTGCTTCTGACATTTGGTATCTTTGGAAAACAAAAAGCATTCTTCCTGAAGATCCGGAGGACTCTGAAGAATTTGTCACTGAAAGAATGACCTTTTTAGAAGAACTTTTTGGCGGGATCAAGCCTTTACGGACGGTTAACCAGCGCAAGGATTTATTGCTTTACCCGGAAAGCTGGTCTTCCAAGGGCTTTTTTGAGAACAACGGGCCGTACTGTATCAAAGAGATGAGATATGAAATGGCTTTTGAGGGAAAATCAATCTTGAACGTATCCCATGGGCAACCAGAAGGCTTTTTCCCTGCCTTCCTGGCTTTTCCTGTTGGTCAGTTGGGGGTTATGCGCGTCCTTTCCATCATGTCTGAATCCATGGCTGAAGCTGAAGGCTTTGAGATAGAAGACGATTTTAAGCCGGTTACCGGTGGAGAGTTCTTCCCCCCGGTTCATACCAACGGCAATAGATGCCTTGGCCTTCATCTTTACGAGAACTGTTACCAGAAAAAAGATCCGGGCCGGGTTGAATACCCTGCCGGGAAATGCGGGGATGATGTTCTTCCTCATCTTTGGATGAGATATTACATCAAACCAGAAGATACCTGGCCGGTTCCGGGTGAGTTCATAGGCCTGCTTTGCAAGCCCTTGAGCGTACCGCCTCATGTTTGGTGGTTCCAAGAGACTTCCCCTCTTCTAACGGTCGGCAATTGGTTCGAGACTTCATGCTATACGTCCGGAATCATCACGGAAATCATGGAACCGCAGGGAGAGGAAGCATTCAGCCGTTATAAAATCAAAGTTCAAGGTGCTGAAATCGTTTTGGCGCCATCTGATTTCTATGAGTATGCCGTGGGGGAGAGGGTTACTGTCATTCGCTCCATGGATGCAGACATTCAAGGTTTCTCATGGCTCGATCTTGTTGCCCTGGAAGCATCCGGGGATTTAAATTTAACCATGTTCATTGCGCCGGTATCTTTTTACTCGGAAGGAGGGGTTTAAAATGGCTCTGAATAATAATTTCATGCAAGAGGCTTTACGTATGGCTCAAAGGGAAGCCGAGGCAAGGCGAAGGGATAAGGCGGCTTTGGATAAAGTTTCAGCGAATTCAGCCAAACTTGATCGCTCCAACGCCATTTGGGATCAACAGCAGGGGCAACAATTCGCCCAGAAACTTGAAGGGACTCAGCAGGCCGGTCGTGAAAACCTTGAAAGGATTCAGCAGGCCGGGGCCTTGGATGTTGCGAAGGTCAATGCTGATGCTTCTACCAAGGCCAAAGCAAGTGCCGGGGCTTTCACCCCGAATCAGGTTGCAGACTTGCGCCGAAACTCTTTAAACGATGCCAGGGAGGAAGTTCTTGGAATGGCCGATGCCAGTGGAAATATTCCGAATCCCATGTATTTGGACAAAGACGGCAAGCCCAGTGCCGGTCAACCTCAGTTTCTTGACCAGGCAGGGGTTCAGGAAATGATAGACCGAAGATCAATGGACCTTTACCAGAGCTATACCAATGGCCTGATGGACACGGGGCAGGCGGCGGCACCGCAGGCAGCAGCAGCCCCAGGAGTTGCCCCGATAACACCAGAGGCAGAACAATTGAAAGGCTTCACCGGTCTTAACGCAGGAAATGATGATTATCAAAAAAACATTATCCGTTCCATGGTGAATGCAGATGGCCAGCCGGGGGGAGATTTCAAGAAATTTTCAATGAATGGAGCTCCACAAGCCCCTGTTGTTCCGGTAGCGGCACCGATTTTAAATCCTGGTAATGCCCAGGCGGCACCAGCGGGAGGAACAGCGGGAGCAATCAAAGCTATGGCCAATACTCAAGCGGTACAGACCGCAGAACCAGCAATCCCGCAATCGCTGTATTCAAGATTCATGAAGCCTGTGGTTGCAGGGGTTAAAACCCAGGCCAGCAATATCCGGGATGTCATGTCCTGGCATGGCGGAGACACCCCTCCACCGGAATCCGTGGTCAAGAAGAAAAAGCCCTTCACCATTCCCACAACGACAATGACGAATCAAGAAATCATGGCCAAAAGGGGAAATAAGCCCATTGATAGAGCATTTAACCTGTTTGCACGATAAAGGGGATTCCGGCCATGGGTCTTTTAGATTTCCAAAGTACTTACACCCCGAAGAAAAAAACCTTTTATGATGAAGATGAAACAAAGGTTGCGCCCGACATAAAAAAAGCTTTCCAGGAAGGTAAAAAGGTTTTGAAGTCCCAGGTTGAACGGGTCGGAGATCCGCTTATGCCTATTTCTCAAGACCAGATTGTTGAAATGGGCAAGGCCAGCATCCAGGACCAAAGGGGATATGACTTTCTTGGAGGCGCAAAAGTTCTTGCAGCCGGGTTGCCACGGGTCCCGGTTCACATGGTAGGCAAAGCAATTGAAACGGTCCAGGGCCAGGCCGGGGCCGATGTGGTGAATCCGGATTTCTTTGAGCGGATATCCCAAGGGGTCCGGAAGTGGGAATCTGATAAGCAGGCTGAGATAGGGGAAAAGTACAAGGACCGGAAGTTTCTGCCGGGAATTAAAGTTTCTGATGTTGGTTCTTTGCCGGAAAACCTTGCCTATTCCGTGAACTCAGCCGGGGCCGGTATCGGTGCGGGTATGGCTTCTTCAGCGGCCACCGGTGGAAACCCGGTCGCTGGTTATACGGCTGGTATGGCCGCAGCCGGTGAGGTTGCCTATCGTGGTACGACTTATGATTTCATGAGAGAGGTCTTGACCGAGTTTGATAATAACCTAAAGACTGAAAGAGGAAGCGGCCTTACTGAGGAAGAACAGACGGTTGTTAAAAATCAGTTTGAAAAAGAAGCCACGGAAACGGGCCTTTGGGAAGCTTTGCCGGAAGCCATCGGCGGCGGGATAGGGTTTAAAATACTGACCTCTCCACTCAAGGGTATCATGACCAAGATCCTGGGGGAAAAACTCGGGGAGAAGGCAACCACCAATATCCTTGCCAAAATAGCCGGTAGTCAGATTGAAGAGCTTTCCACGGAAACCATTACGCAGATGGGTCAAACCGATGTCCGGGGGAGGGCAGGGCTCGAAGGCGGGAAGAAGGTTGACTGGACAAAAGCCGGGGATTGGATTGAAGCTTTAAAAGAAGTCGCTCCCCAAACTGTTCTATTATCCGCCGTCATGGGCGGAGCAATTGCCGGAGGAAACCGGGTCCACGATAACCGGAAAATCAGGGCCTTGGATAAGTCCATCAAAGACGATGAATACAAGAAGATCCCCAATGATGAATTCGGGAATGAGGTTTTAGCCAGGACCCTTGATTATGCCACTGAGCTCCAAAAGACCAGGCCCAAAGAACAGCGGGTTCAAAATGCCGTCCAAAAACTTACCGATGAGATTGCTTTCCGGAAACAGAGCCCGGATGCAGCCATTGCACCTGAAGAACCGAAAGCGGTTTTTGTTGCAGAGGTTGGCCGGAAGCTGGCCACGGATGAAATTTCCATAAGTGACATTCAGGAATTAAAGAAAGATCCCAATGTCCAAGGCCTTGGGGTCGATGATGATTTAAACAAGATCATCATTTCCAAGAAGGGAGAGGCCCTGGCACCGAAGCCAGAGGAAGAACCTGCCCAGGCTGTTGAAACCCAAGCCCAAGCCGTGGAGCCGGAACAATCCGCCCTACCTGTGACCCCTGAAGAGGTTCAGGCTCAGGAACCGGAAGCCAATGGCATGCTCCAGATGGAGAGTGAAGACATTGGAGGCCTGGTTCAATGGGCTGATAGGTTTAATTCCGGACTGGATCAAAAAAGCCAGCGTCAGCTATCCAGTGTGATCGATGGCGCGAAGAAGGGCAACCCGGAAGACATCGAAACCCTTTGGAAGAATTTTGAGTTTACAACCAACTCTGAAACCGGGGTTTCTCCGCCTGTACCCGAAGATATTAAATCGCTTACGATTTCCACAAATGGAACCAACATAGAAAGCTCCGGGGATGAAACCTTTGTTCGGTCTCCCTCAAAGGCTGAGAATGTTGGAGGGAAAGCAAGGCAAACCGGTTTCAACAAGATCCCGGATGCCCCTGAAGGATTTGAGAAGGTTTACAAGCCGTATGGGGCTCAAGGGGCTGGTTATTATTATGCGAGAATAGCGGAATCCTCCGTTAACGATATTTCCACAAATACCCCTGAAATCGTGAACGCAGAAAGTGTCGGTCAAGGGGAAGTCCCAACTGACAAGGAAACCTTAACAGTTGAAAAACCTCAAGACGAACTTGTTCAAAAAATTGATTCAGCTATTTCTCTTCCAACCGGACTATCAGGAGCAAAGCCACGTTATTCCTATGGCAATAAGCAATTTGACTTAACTTTCAAAAACGATATTGACAAGGCGGCATATATCGCCGCTCAAGAAAAACCATCCAAAAAAGATGCCGAATACCTGAAATTTGTCGCAGAGAAAACCGGATTATCAGAAGATGAGATCCGCGACCATGGGCGATCTGTGAAGCAGACAATCAAGGATATTGCGGCGAAGTCGAATGACATCGAGATTATTGTGCCTGGGCACCCAATCGTTAAAAAGACCGAGGCTGCCCCCTCAACTCCCAAATTAACCACGAAAGAACTAACACCCGTTGATAAAAGCGAAAAAGAACCTCATGGCAAGCGTGAAAAGGCCATGGCTGAATATAATGCTTTTATTGCCAGCATCCCGCAACACCTGAAAGATAAAGTAGGGGATGTCATAAAAGAAAACCCGATTTCTCCTTCTTCTCAAAAATTGAGGGTTGCCAGGGCTTTGGCCAAGGCCACAACGGGAGCACAGGCCGAAACCTCAGTTTCAGCAGCCGAAGCACCGGCAGTGCCAAAACCGGTTGAAAAAAAGGCCGAGACCTCGGAGCCGGTAACCCGAGAAAGCTTCCAGAAAAGCCTTGAAAGAAAAGGGACCGCCATCGGCCCGAACGGTCAAACCTACTCTATTCAGGAGCAGGGAGAGGGAAATTATTATGTCCGTACCGTAAAAGACGGTATCAGGTTTGAAAATGGTGGAGGGTATCCGGCCAAGTGGAGCATGGAATATGCTAGGCAGAAAGCCGTTGATGAGGCCTTTGGTATAGAATATGAATTCACTTCTCTTGAAACAGGTAAAAAAACCACGGAGACCATTCCGGATATACCGAGTGGAAAGGCTCCTATTGAGAAGGCCGTGGAACCAGCAGTAGAACCGGAGCCCACAGCAGCAGCAGAACCAAAAGCCAAGCCTACCTATGGTGAAGGAAACAAAGTCTTTACCAAAGAAGCAGCAGACGCAGCCAGGGAACTTTTAAGGAAGAAATTGAGCCGGGTGAGCACCGGGCTTGATCCTGAACTCGTTCAGGCAGGCATTCAGCTTGCCGGTTACCACATCGAGGCCGGGGCCAGATCCTTTGTGAATTATGCAAAGGCAATGCTTGAAGACCTGGGGGCAGCAGCAAAACCTTATCTTCGATCATGGTATGAGGCGGTTAGGTATTATCCTGGATTTGAGAACAAGGACATGACGGAGGCCGCCGATATAGAAAAAGTTGACATTGACGATATAACAGACTATAATAATAAGGAAACAGCAGTTAACAAAGGAGGGCAAGATGAACAGATACGCCCAATTAACGAAAGACTTCCTGAAAGAGAAGGCTCCCAAGAAGGTCAAGGAGATGTCCAGCGACCAATTGAATCAGCTTTGCCAAGCCAAGGCAGAACAGGCGATAAAACAGAAAGAAAGCCTGATAAACGCCGGGTGGATGGATCACGAAGCCGAGGAAATGGTGAGAGCGGACCTTCTGACTATTCCATAACCAATGCTGATAGCCTTGGTAAAGGTGGACCGAAGCAGAAGTTCAAAGACAACCTTGCCGCGATACGTCTATTAAAGCAGATCGGAGACCATGGGGATTCACTTGGTTATGATCAGGCCAGACCTGAAGAGCAATCAATCCTTGTAAAATATGTTGGGTGGGGAGGTCTTCAGCAGGCCTTCAGAAGACCCGATGGCTCCATAGCCAAAGGATGGGAATCTGAGGTTGCAGAACTTGAGGATCTTCTTTCCGAAAAAGAATATGCCGCCGCAATCAAATCCACACGAAACGCCCATTACACCAATCAACCTATTATCAAAGCTGTTTATTCTGCCCTTGGGAGACTCGGGTTCACCCATGGGAAGATTCTTGAGCCTGCCGTAGGGACTGGAAATTTTATAGGGTTAATGCCCAAAAAAACAAGGTCCAAGTCAAGGATAACCGGCATTGAGCTCGAACCATTGACCGCTTCAATCTCTAAACAGCTTTACCCGAATCAAAATATCGTCCAGTCCGGATTCCAAAACGTCACCCTCGCACCGAATTCCTATGATCTTGCAATAGGCAACCCGCCTTTCGGGGATGAGAAGCTTTTCGACCCGGAAAACAAGGATCTCAAAAACTTCTCCATTCATAATTATTTCTTTGCCAAATCCCTCAAAGCCATTCGCCCGAATGGTCTCCTTGCCATGGTTGTTTCTTCATCCATGATGGATAAGATCAGCGATTCCCAAAGGTCCTGGATCAATGACCGGGCTGAATTCCTTGGAGCCATAAGGCTTCCCAATAATGCTTTCAGAGGGAGCGCCGGAACTGACGTTACCACCGATATCGTTTTTTTGAGAAAACTTGAGGAAGGCGAAACCTCCAAGGGCGAAGCATGGTTGAATTTAAAACGGGTTAAAGGCAATGGGAATGATTGGCGGATAAATGAGTACTTCGCCAATCATCCGGACATGATGCTTGGAGCATTGGCTCCGAATAAATTGTTTCCTGCCGAGATCGTTGATGGGGTTTACGATGCCGTTCCTGGAATGACGGCCATTGAGGGAATCGATTTTGAAAAAGCTCTGGCTGAAGCAGTCCAAAGGCTCCCGGAAAAAGTATATAAAGCAGGAAAAACCTTTGAAGAGGTTCAAAAGGCTAAAATCCTTGTTTCTGATCCTGGATTTGCCATGCCGTTTGGATACACGCTCGACAATAAAGGGCAGGCTACACGGCGGTTACCCGATGTGAATGGGGAACGGCAATATGAGATGGTCGAGTATGCAGGTGCGCCCATTTCCGGGACTCGCCTTGAACGTTTTAAAGGGTTGCTCGGGTTAAGAGACGATGTCCGTAGGCTTATCAGGGCTGAAATAGCCGATGATTCTTCCATGGATTCTTTGAGGGCCAAATTAAACAAGGATTATGATGCCTTCATAAAGGAGTTCGGATTCATTTCCCAAACCGTCAACGCCAGCGTATTGCAGGATGATCCTTCCGATCTTCCCCTGCTTCGGTCTCTTGAATCGAATTTTGATAAAGGTATTTCAAGGGCGGTAGCAAGAAGCACGGGCCAAGCGCATAGAGAGCCATCAGCCAAAAAATCAGCCATATTTACAGTAAGAACCAGGGAGCCCTATCGGGAAGTGACAAAGGCGGATAATGCAAAAGATGGCCTCTTTATCGTTCTCCGGGAAAATGGGTTTGTTGATATCGACCGTATTGCTTCTTTGACCGGGAAAACGGTTGAAGAGGTTTCTCGGGAGCTGGAAGGAGACATTTTTCAAAATCCGGAAACAGAATCGTGGGAAACGGCTGAATATTATCTTGCCGGGAATGTAAAACAAAAGCTGAAAGATGCCCAGGCCGCAGCACAAAAAGAACCGTCTTTCCAGGTGAATGTTAAAGAGCTGGAGAAAGTCCAGCCTGAAGATGTCCCACCGGATTTGATTACGTTTAAAATTGGTGCTTCATGGATGCCGAGCGAAGTGTATGAGGCCTTTTCCAGAGATGTTTTAAAAAGTGATATTCAGGTTCGGCACATTGAAAGCACTGGAACATGGTCAATAGGGGTTAATTCTTCGTCTCCCACAGAACACGGAACGCCGCAGATATCAGGCATAGAGCTTTATTCAAGGTTGCTTCAGGGCAAAGAAATAGCCATCTATGAAAGAGACAAGGACGGGAACCGGTTCTTAAACCGTGACTATACCCAGGCAGCTAAGGATAAGGCTTCGGATCTCCACCAGGCGTTTCTGGATTGGGCTTTGTCGAACCAGAGATACAGGGATGTGATCGCCAAAGAATTTAACGACAAAGTCAACACGACAATTGAAACCAAGGCCAACGGTAGCCACATGATTTTTCCCGGCATGGGGATCATAAATACAGGGGCAAAAAGAGATGAACAGTTAAGGCCACACCAGAAAAACGCAATATGGAGATTCATCCAGAAAGGCAAGGGCATTGCAGATCATGTTGTGGGATCAGGTAAGACCTTCATATCGATAGCGACAGGGCTTGAAATGAAGCGCATGGGCCTTGTTAAAAAGCCTATGTACGCTGTTCCCAATCATTTGGTGGGGCAATGGGCTTCAGACTTCCAAAAGCTTTATCCCGGGTCAAATGTGCTTGCCGTTACAAAAAAAGATTTTACGAAAAAGCGTAGGCAGGAATTTCTTGCCAGGATTGCAACCGGAGATTGGGACGCTGTTTTGATTGCTCATTCTTCTTTCGGCTTTATCAAGATGCCATATGAGCATGAATATAAATTTTATCAGGAACAAATCAAACAATACAAGGAGGCTATTGTTGAAATCCGTGCTGCTGAAGGTGCAAAAAGCTTGACCGTAAAACAAATGCAGGATGCTCAGGGCAAGCTTGAAGAAAAGCTGAAGAAGCTTTCAGAAAAAGAGAAAGAAAATGTGGTCGATTTTTCAGAATTGGGAGTAGATGCCCTTTTCGTCGATGAGGCCCATGAATTCAAGAACCTGTTCTATGTGACCAAAAAGACGAGAATCGCAGGTTTGGGGAACCCTGAAGGCTCTAAGAAGGCCTTTGATATGTTTGTGAAAACTCAATACCTGTTAGATGCGAACAATGACAAAGGAGTCTTCTTTTTAACCGGAACCCCCGTGTCAAATTCAATCTCAGAAATGTACACCATGATGCGATACCTGGATTACTCGAAAATGAAGAAGATGGGTATCACGCATTTTGACCAATGGGCCAGCATGTTTGCTGATGATATCACCGATTGGGAGGTGGACCCGACCGGAACCAGATACAGGCTTCAAACCAAGCTTGATTTTATGAATGTCCCTGGAATGATGGCTTTCTACAATGACTTTGCGGATACCGTTTCAACCAACGATTTGAAACAAATTTCCAAAGACAATGGCGCGATCTGGCCGATTCCGGAGATTGAAGGCGGTAAACCTGAACTTGCGGTTGCTGAGAGTTCAGATTTGCAAAAATCTTTTGCCGATTATGTGGTTCATCGATTTGACAACATGCCTAAAGATCCCAAGATCGATAACCCCCTGAAAGCCACAGGTGAAGCCATGAAGGCCGCTTTGGATATTCGGCTTATAAATCCTTCATTGCCTGATCATCCTGGTTCTAAGGTCAATAAGTGCGTAGAGAATGTTTTCAAGACGTATCAGGATTGGGCAAAGAAAAAAGGTACTCAGTTGGTTTTCTGTGATCTTTCGGTGCCGAAAAAAGGCCGGGGAAAACACGCCGCCGAAATCATGGCGGTTAAAGATGAAATGCGAGAGCTTGAAAAAAGAATGGCCGATGAGACGGACGCAGAAGCTTCCGCAGAACTGGAAGAACGCTATTCAAGCCTGGCTGATCAATTTGAAAAATATTCGCCTGCTGAATTGATGGCAGCGGATTCCGAATTTTCAGTTTATGACGATATCAAGGCCAAGCTGATCAAAAAAGGTATTCCTTCAGATGAAATCGCCTTTATTCATGATGCCAATACCGATATCCAGAAAGAAACCCTGTTCGGAAGCGTGAGGTCCGGCAGTATAAGGGTCCTTATCGGATCGACCTCCAAGATGGGCGCGGGTATGAATGTACAAAACAAGTTGGTTGCCCTGCACCATTTGGATGCCCCATGGAGACCTTCAGACCTTGAGCAGAGGGAGGGCCGAATTGTAAGGCAGGGGAATGAATTTTTCAATGATAGCATGAAAACAGGGGAGCCTTTTAAGGTTAAGGTTTTAAGGTATTCAACCAAGGAATCCCTTGATACCCGGCGCTGGCAAATCATTGAGAGAAAGGCTTCGACAATTCAACAGCTCCGAAGTGGTGAAACGAAGTGGGGTGAAAAAATAGAGGACGTTTTAGGGGAGGCTGCAAACGCGGCGGAGATGAAAGCGGCCTCTTCCGGGAACCCTCTTATCCTTGAAGAAATTCAGACCAGAAAAGCTATCGAGAAGCTGGAAATCAAAAAGCGCAATGACCGCGGAATTCGTTTCAAATATGAAAGAGATATCAGCGCAGCCAACAATATGGAAGGCAGGCTTGAAGACATACTCAAGGACATTGAACGGGATGCCGAGCTTGTGGCAGCCAATCCGAAAGACAAGACCCCTCAAGGATGGGCGGTTCAGATTGATGGTCAGGTCTATAAGGCCAAAGTCGTTGATGTCCCGACAAATGACAAGCAAGCCGCCAAGGAAGCTGAGGAAAAGAACGCAGAGGCGTTAAAAACTGCCAAGGGAAAATTCGCTAAGGATCTTGGCAAAGCTTTAAAAAGGTTCGATCAACCGGGTGCCGTTGAAAGCTTTGATGTGGAATACCGTGGCTTAATCTGGAATGTGGACCGAACTGTTTGGGGTGACATAAAATTTATTCCGGACCTGAACGGTTTAGGGCTCCATAATAGAACCCCCAATATCCATTATAACCTGAAAGACGTAGTTTCTCCTGAAGGGCTGCTTGTCAGGATGGATAATGCCCTGGACGCGATTGTTGAAGGCAAAGATAGGTCTCTTGGAATTCATAAGCGTGAAGCCGATTTTGCTTTTAAGAAAAGAGCAATTGCCCAGGCTGAGCTGGCAAAGAAGTCAAATAATTTCGACCAACAGATTGCTGAATTAAAACTTCGTCATTCTCAGATCATTGCAGAGCTGCAAGCCGATAAAAAGCAGGATAACGGAAGAAAAGACTTCTCTATGTGGGGTGGTCCCGTAATAGAGGCTACCCAGGCGCCCGAGCAATATTCCAAAAAATCCGGCAAACGGAACTTTTCAAGTGTCAGTGAAAATGACATCCAATCAATCTTCAAAGGCCAGCACGTTGGCTTATCCCCCGATGGTTCCGTGTGGGTAAAGACAACGGCCGGCAACGGCCTGAATATTAAAAATGTCGATGTGGTTAATGCAGATAAGGCCGCTTTTGAAATCGGTTATGGCCGGATGAAGGAATCCGGGGACCTCATTTCCGGAAAATACCATGATTCAAAAATCACGCTTCAACGAGATATTGCAGATAAGTGGACCGTTTACCATGAAGCCGAGCATTGGGCTGAAGACATGGGTTTTCTTTCCTTGGGGGAAATCAATGCCATCAACCGGGCCATTCGCCAGGCAAAGGGTAAACCCTCAGCAGAAAGCCGAGCGAAATGGATAGAGGAAAATCTTTATAACCGGGACATAGATAGGGAATCAAGGCTTGGTCAGATCCTTCAGAAGATCCGGGACTTTATTGATGCCCTGGTGAATCTTGCCTTTAAAACTTCACGGGGCGTTGCCCGGTCTTTTGAAAGCGGTAAAGTGTTTGACCGGGAAGGAGCAGCGGCAGCGACAAGCCCGGAGAGATTCAAGCTTGCAGACCGGTCTGACCCAAACCATGCCATTGCCAAAAAATTCAACGAGGCTCACCCGGGTCATGACTTGCATTATGACGGGATTCAGGAAATGGACCCGTTGCCTTACCCGGATAAGTACCAGTTCACGGCATACGAAGGACCGGCAGAGGGTGCGACCTTCCTTGTCGATTCTCTGGATACGACCGCCATTAAAAAGAGTCTTGATTACATGGTGGAGATCCGTAAGGGAAAGCTTCCGCAGTATTCCATTGCCGGACCCCGTGGAGCCCGTGGAGAAACATCCATCAACCTGGATTATGCCAAAGACATGGACAGGAATAGTGCAAGCCGGGAAATGATATGGAGGGAAACCGGATGGTGGATCGGCCCGGATGGTAAATGGCGTTTTGAGATTGACGATAGCAAAGCCGCACTGAACAAATTGAGCCGCACAACCATAGCGGATGCCATAGCCATTAAAAAGGATGCTTTTGTACCCCTGTCTGAAATCCTGTCTCATGATGAGCTTTTTAAGGCCTACCCGTTTCTAAATAACGTCACTGTCCGACTTATCTATGACTCCAAAATAGCATCACAGAACGGTGGTCTGATCATGATTGGCTATGACCAGCATGGCAAGGTTGACAGATCGGCATTGCTGCATGAGGTTCAACACGCCATCCAGGATGAGGAAGGGTTCGCCGCTGGCGGAAACTACCGGAACATGCCCTCGGATCTTACCAACCCGAAAGTTGAAGAGCACAAAAATCTTGCGCTTTTTTACATCAAAAAGAGCCAGGGGGAAACGAACCAACTTAAAATCAAAGTATCCCACGATCTTGCCCGAAAGCATATCGAAATTGCAAAAACCTATGCCCAATTCCAGGCATATCAGCTTTTGGCCGGGGAAGCCGAGGCCCGTTTAACGCAGGAAAGGCTCAAAGTTGACAAGAATGAAGCCCCCTGGAAAACCCTTGAGAAGATGCTCAAGAAAGAAGGACTGTTGGGAGAGGGCCAGTTTCCCGAAGATGTTCTAATCAAAAAGGGGCAAACCGGCGCCAATCTCCTTGAAACCATAGATGACGAACTGGAAGAGCACAGCCTTTCAGCCATCGAGTATCTTAAAGCCCTGGCGGCGAAGCCCAACTTGACCAGGAAGGGGAAAGATGATCTTTCATATTTCAATGATCTGTTTTTGTCTATCCCTGCATTTTTCAAAGATAAAATCCCGGCAGTCGCGGCCATGTTCCGGGCCACACAGGAACGGCAAGATCAATATCATGAGAATGTTTTTTACCTGGAAAATCATAATGACGTGAATACCGTCAAAGCCTTTTCAGATTTACGGAAGGCCGATCAGAAAAAATATGAAGAGGTTTCAAAATATCTGGTGAACAATGACCGGGATAGGAACGGATACCGGGTAAAGAAAAACAGAAAGGGTGAATGGAAGGTCCTTTCAAAAGACAGCAAGGAAGTTCTGGCCACTTTCAAAAATGAAGCCGAGGCCATTGAATCCGCCATGAAGCATGAGGCCAATGACTTGAGAGAATCCGGATTCAATCCGCAGCAGGTAGGGGCTGTAATGGCCTTCAGGACCTCCACGAACAAGGGCTTTGATGTTCTCATGGGTGCCATGAAGAACCTCATCCAGAAATATGCAGAGATAGGAAGGGAACTTCCCCCGGTGGTTACCATGGAGAACGGCAAAGAGGTTGAGATCAATCTTGAAACAGCCATGGCCATGATGGGGGATATGAGAGGTTATTATTTTCCCAGGATCAGGAAGAGGGGCGGTTATGTTCTGACGGCCTTTAAGGGTGAGGACAAGAAGCTGTTGACCTTCGGGACCCCGTTCGGAATGAACATAGAAAAAGCCCGATTGGAAAAGAATGGATGGGATGTCCAGACCTCAAAAAGCAAAAAGCTTGGTGAAGACGTTTTTGACATGGCCGGGGAGCTGGTGAAAACGCAGCAGATTGTCAATGCCGCCCTGAACAAGCTCGAAAAGTCCGGCGATACCCTGGCGGATAAAGACATCGAGGCCATTCTGAATGAAACGGAAAGCGTTTTTGCCGCGGCAATGGCGGAGCAGATCGCCAATGTGATCCGGGAAAGAGGTTCCAGGGTTCACATGACCCGGCGAAGTGAGGACTATTTCACCGGGTATAATGAAGATCCTGAAATCGTGATCGCTGAATATATCCGGTCCCTTTCCGGGGGAGAGGCCAAACGGGAAATGGTGGTCAAGCTTCTCCGGGCCTTCACCGGTACGGAAATATCGTGGAAAGAATTCAAGGAAATGAACGGCGAAGCTGAATTCAAGGATTATAAAAACTTTGTCCGGTCCAGGATGATCGATCAGACAGAACAACCGAACGCCTTTAAGTGGGGAAAAGCCTACATTTCCGAGGTCACGCGCAACCGTGAACTTTCTGAAGAGGTGATCGGGACCATCAAGGGACTGGCAGTGGCAAAATATCTTGCCTTCAGGGTTTTTTCCGCCCCCTTGATCAACCTTACGGCCCTGGCCACGTCGGTTCCGGCCTCCATGAAAGGGGCAGGAATTCCCCTCCGGAAGGTCCCCCGGTTGCTTGTGTCTGCAATGAACAAATACCGGATGCTGAAATTCACCGATGGTTCCGGATTGAGTGATGAGGACAAGCAGATTTTCCACCATATTCAGTTGCAGGGATGGGATAACCCTCAGTTCAATTCAGAAGCGTTCAATGTTTTAAGGTCCAAGCTCGGAAGGGGATATGATTCAATCCTGGAAAAGGCCATGTTCACGTTTTCAGAATCGGAAAAGCTGAACCGGGTTGCTACCATTTTCGCAGCCTACAAAGGCCTGAAGGCAAAGAATCGGAATTTGTCTCTGGATGATTTGATGGAAAAGGCAAAACAGGTATCCGACGATTCTCACGGTATTTACAACAAAGGGAATTACCCCTTCATGGCCATGGGGAGCAACCCGGCTGCCCAGGTTGCAAAGATGTTTTACGTTTTTCGGACCTTCTCCCACACCTATCTGTTGAATATGCGGAAACTCGGATTCGAGCAAAAGGATTATGCCGCCCTGGCATATATGCTGATTTCACCGGCGATTATTGCCGGGGCCGGGGCTTCGGTTGCCATGGCCATTGCCAATGCCATCCTTCCGCTTTTTGGGGTGGATGATCCGGAAGAGGACCTTTACCTTGCCATTGGAAAGCAGTTCGGGGGAACGGCGGAAAGCTTTGCACGGTTCGGTGCCGTGGGCGCTGGTGGTCATGGCATTACGATGAAGGGTTCTCTGGCTATTGGTGTGGGTGACATGCCGACTTCCATGGGTGAACTTTTGGGCGCCCCTGGAAGCGTTTTATCGGACATCTTCATTGATGGCATCCCGGCCATGGCCAGGGGGGATGTTTCCAAGGGTTTTGAGAAAGTGTTGCCCACGGGCATCGGAAACCTTTTCAGGGCCTACCGCGAGAACGCAGAGGGGATTTCCACCAGGACAAACGCGCCTCTTTTTTACGGGACCGAACCGGTTTCGCCTTCGCCGGTGGAAACCTTTTACCGGACCCTTTCCTTGAACCCTGCCAGGATTGCCGGGATCAGGGAAAGACAGTGGAAAGAGAAAGAAGTGGAAGCCCGATTGAACGAAGCGAGAGCCGCCATTTATGCAAGACTGAGAAAGTTTTATCTCGGAAAGGCAAGGGATAAGAGCCAATACGCAAAGATCATGGCCGAGATCCAAGACTTTAACGATGAAGCCATAGCCCGAAAGCTTTCCCCGATCACGGCAAGAAGCATCAAAACGAATATGAAGAGGGCCTTCAGGCCTTCTCGTCGGGAAAGGTTACGAGCGGTCAATGAGTAGTTGAAAAGTGGATATTTTTTCTATATTATAGAGTGAAATTCGGATACCCGAAGGCCCCTTTTGTGGACACCAAACGGCCCGGATGGAAAGGCTCTTGTCTTTCTGTCCGGGCTTTTTCTTTTTCGGAGGCACCATGCCAAAAATAATCGAGGATAATCTTGAAGTAGCTGCCCCCTTTTTAAAGTGGTGGGCCAAGATCATTGCAAGCGTGGCAGTTGGTTTTATCATCGGTTACACGACATGGGTTACGGTTGGGGTGAATAAGGCGTACTCACATGAGGACGCCCTTTCAAAAATATCCAACAGGAATTGCGAGAAAGATAAAGAGTGGGAAAGGTACCAGCAGGAAAGAGTTCTGAATTACTATTATTGGACACAAGTGGGGATCAAGCTTGGAATTCCACCCCCTCCCCAAGTGGATAAAAAATAACAATGCTTAAATTTGTAGAGAGGCGAAAATGGACATAAAGACAGATATCGGATCAGCTTTGGATTTTGCAAAAAGCCTTGTGGATCGTTGGTTTCCCCCGAGCGCAAACCCCGAAGACAAATTGAAGGCCAGCATCGAGCTTGAAAAAATGCTCAATGACCGGGAAAATGTTCTGGTTCAGGCAAAAGCCAGCATTATGACGGCGGAAATGAACCAGGAGGACAAATACACCAAGCGAGGCAGGCCAACCATTATTTATGCAGGTTTGGCATTCATCGGTTTGGTTCATGTGGTTTTTCCCATTATCGCCTGGGCTGCATTGGTGATTAAGGGCGGTACGATTACGCTGCCTGCCATTGCTCTTCCAGATGAATTCTGGATGGCGTGGGGTGGTGCTGTATCCATTTACATTTTGGGGCGGTCCTCGGAGAAAGCCGGTGGAGAAGTGGGCGGGCTCATGGGCAAGATGTATGGCATGATCTCAGGAGCCAAAAAATAGGCGCTTTACCAATCAAGTTTCTTCATATCCCTCCTCATCATTTTCAGTTCAAACCATTGATCATCAGGCTGCTGCTGGGCTTTTGGCGTTGTAGCGGTTCAATCTTCATTTTGTTTGGGGCCATTTCCATATCCCACGCCTCTAATTCTGTCTATCTGTCGGTTCAGTTTTCATTTTAGGTATGTTTTAAATTTATGTTTTTTTTGGATTGTTTCCATGTTATTGCATATCAAAGCGCAAACATGGAAATTTCAGCCCATTATTTTCCATGTTTACCCCTTTAATATCACAAAACATGGAAAATATTCTATGTTATATAGGTAATAACATAGAAAATTTGCCATGTATCACCCGCTGTTGGCACAAGGAAATATAAGGTAAAGCTGGAGACTAAACTAATGGAATTAATTTTGTTCTTTGCTTTTCTCTTTTTCGTCGCAGGCTTATTCGGTGAAATCGATAAGGACAAACAAAAACGCAATAGAACTGAAAACGAACGGCGTGAAAAAGAAATACGAGAGAAACAACGACAAGAAAGATTTATTCAAGTAAACAAGAAAAAAGAAGAAAAATTATTGCAAGAAAAGAGAAGAAACAGTGAAATAGAAAAGGCAATTAGAGCAGGAAAAGATGTTTGTAATAATTGTAAAACGATAAAACCAAAACGATGCTCATGTGGAAATTGCATTGAATCATCAAGATGTCATATATCATTCCAATCAAATTCGCAATGCACTGATTGCGCCCTGAAAGAAGCCAAACAAAAAGGCCTGGATATTTGTTACGGATGCAACACTATCAGACCGAGCAGATGCTATTGTGGTAATTGTAATACTTGCTATGGTGATGCAGGTGGCGGTGAATGTCAATCGTGCAGTAGTGATGACTAAAAACAAATATAATATAAAATTTGAAAAATGCCAACAATGCGCTTCACCGCGACCGGGGCCACGGTGGCCCTATTTTGCGTGTGTGTAGTTATCATAATGTTGTTCCCTCGCCAGCGCTTTCCAGGCCCCGGCGGGTGAGCTTCAGCGTTATACAAGAGAGTGATTTATGTGGAGACTCATCGTAATTATTCTTTATTTACTGATATTATGTCCATTTATAGCTTTTGCTGAAGAGGTTAGATATGGAGAAAGGGTCGTTATATTTGGTTCTTCTGCGCACGATATGTCTCTTCGAAAGGAGCTGGATTCGTGGTACAGGCAGCAATTTATGCAGGATTGCGAGGGTGTTTCAACATCAAGCAACAGCATTGATGCAGTTAAGCGAGCGCTTTCTGGTGATAAACAGCAATTTGTATATGGGCCAAATGATCCGTTTAACAGGAAAGCAGATGTGCAAAATCTTCGGAGTAGCTTAAATAAAAAAGGGCAAGGAGAGATTGTACATGGATGGATCGATGCTGATTCAAAGGGGTACGCTAATTTCCATCGAGAACGGTTTGTATGGTTAGTTCTGAATGATAAGGTGTATCCGCTTCATACGAATGCCAGCATGGCTCTCTCTCGGCTTTTTGATGGTGTCCCAGATTCTATACTGAAAAAGGCAGGGCTTGTGCATTCTTATGAGCGTGGAAAAACCATTTTGGATCAATTGAAAATGGAAGAGCACTCATTCAAAAGGTTTCAAGCAGGGAGTGGTGGTCAACCTTTTCCAAACTGCTCGGAAAAATAATAACAATATCTATACATAACTCTTAGGGCGATAAGATGAGTAGAGAGCAATACCAATTATATGCAATTGCTAAATACTATTTTGATTTGGCATAAAGAGGCTGTAATAATTCCAGGGTGGAAAACTGGTATCAGATCTTGAATAGTAAATAATCGCAATTTAATCACTATTCAAGATCTGACACCAGTACTTTGCTATTTTTATTACCAAAAGGGGGGTGTATGAAAAGTATAGTAGCTAAGAGATTTATATTCACGGCAATCACATTGTGCGTGGGACTTATGATTTCGAGCTGCGCAATGAGCAAAAAAACATATTTACCAGATGGAAGTGAAGGCTACAGTATCAGCTGCGATGGGGCTGCTGTCGGAATTAATGTGTGTTTCGAAAAGGCTGGGGAAATATGCGGTTCTCGTGGCTATGATATTCTGAATCGTGAAGGTCAATTTGTACCATTTGGTGTAGGTTCAGCGACTAATAACCAAGCCTTCGTCACATACGGAGGCTTCAACACAAAAAGTATTATGATTCGATGTAAGTAATAATCAGTGGGTCAAGTTTGCCGGTGACTCAAGTTGAAGACTTGCGTCAAACCATGATTTGTAAATTAAAAGAATTAAAATCACAAATCAAAATTTAACCATTAACCGTCTTAAAGGAGAGAAAAGTCATGAGAAAAATTATTGGTGCGTTTTTTTTGATTATGTTTTTCCTTGCGAATATTGCTATTGCAAAGGATGTTCACGTTGATGGCTATTACAGGAAAGACGGGACTTATGTAAGTCCGCATATCAGAAGCTCCCCCGACAGTTCAAAGGCTAATAATTACGGTCCTTCAAGAGATTCCTCGGAATTAATGAATCCTCAATCACGTGATAATGATAATGACGGAACACCAAATTATTTAGATAATGATGATAATAATGATGGAATATCTGATGACAATGATCCGAATCAATATTCTGATGAAGAATAATCCAAGGAGGTAAATATTGTATGAAATCAAATAGATTGATTAAATTCAGTGTATTTTTGTTTTTATTTTTTGCCGCATATTCCCTGGCATGGTCTGAACCACTGACAAAATGGACAGGAAAAGTTGTGGGTATATCAGATGGGGATACCATAACGGTTATGAAAGACGGAAAAGGCGAAAAGATTCGTTTGGCTGAAATTGATTGCCCTGAGAAAGCCCAGCCATTTGGTGCGAAAGCCAAAAAATTTACATCAGATTTATCTTTCGGGAAAGAAGTAACCGTTGCTCCATCAAACATAGATAAATATGGACGCATAGTGGCACAGATTATTTTGCCGGATGGGACCAGTTTAAATGATAATTTGGTAAAAAATGGCTTTGCGTGGCAATATAAAGCATATTCATCAAGCAAAAGATTGGCGGATATTGAGGCCGAAGCTAAAAAGGATAAGGCAGGGCTATGGGCTGATGCAAATCCTGTTGCACCCTGGAAATGGAGGCATGGGAATGCCGAGAACAATACGCGTCCGGACAATGCTCTTGTGGCAAGCGGTTCCGCCACTTATCACGGGAATTTAAATTCAAGAATATTCCATTCCCAGACTTGCCGGTATTTCAATTGCAAAAATTGCACGGCGGTATTTAACAGCAGGGAGGAGGCTATTAATGCAGGATATAGACCGTGTAAAATTTGCTCCCCATAATTTTAGCATTAGTGGGCTGGGGTCAAGTCCGATGTTGACTCATGTTGAGGGTTAGAGCCAGACCATTTGCACATAAACAATCCGTCCCGGCTTTTTTGTGTGGGACAATGGATAAAATTCTATTCGTTAGAAGCAGCAACGGATAGACCTTCACACAATGGAGGATTCAAAAGATGGGATCAATTACAAGAGATTGCCCTCATTGCCATTCCCGTAATAACACTTTTACTGCCTTTGCAAATATAAAAGATCCAAATTATCAAACCAATCAGACCTATTTAACTGCTTTTAGTTGTGGTAGTTGTTGCGGCGGATATTTTGCTAAAATTAAATTGCACGCTGCTGGTTACCCAGTAAATTTTCCAGGCGACATTGATAAAAATGGGAATATGTCCATTATGGAAGAATATCCCAAACCAATAACTTTAGAAACCCCTCAGTATTTACCTACAAATATAGAATCCTTTTTCATACAAGCAGCTGAAAGCCTGAATAACAAGAATTTTGACGCTTCTTCAATGATGTCAAGGAAGGTGTTAGAAGTCGCAGTAAAGTCTCTTAATCCAAGCGAAAGTGGAAATCTTTATAGCCGAATTGAGCAGCTTCATAGCCAGGGAAAAATCACTGATGATCTAAAAGATTGGGCACACATTATCAGAGATGATGGCAATGAAGCCGCTCATGAGGCAGAACCTGTTAATTTAGCATTTGCGGACGAGCTTTTATCATTTACAAAGCTGTTTTTATTGTACACATTTACAATGCCTGAAATGGTAAAAAATAAAAAAGGTTTGAGTGAAAATAGCTTATAATCACAGTGCTGGGCTCCGACTGGGGTTTCGCTGGCACTCAACCTCAACAGGGTCAGCACAACGTTAACCTTAGAGAAACAATGGGGGAAAATTATTTAATAACGGATGGATTTGTTGAGGCAGTTTCATCTTTTGAAACGCTATCCGATTCGCTTAAACAGATACCATTTGACCCATATCGGTGGAAATGGGCTATCCTCGCCATGCATAGCGGATTGCAAGGAATGATGATTCTTGCACTTCAAGGATCACATGGTTTGCACGTTTTAAAAAAGGAAGATGCCAAGCGATGGCTTGATGCCCATGAAAATGGTGGCCCGTATCCTACCGATCTTCAGTTAGATGGTTTTTTAAGCCTTTATAAGAAAATAAAAGGCGAACTAATGATAATGTATGTGGATAGTAAGAAATTTACCCCAAAGGGCACAGAAGGCGACTCGATCAAATTTTTAAACAGGTTAAGAAATGAATATGTGCATTTTACTCCGCGAGTTTGGGCGTTTGAATTGGTAGGGTTGCCCGATATTTTCATGGATTGTCAGAATATTGCTGAATTTTTAGCTTGGCAATCTGGCAACGTTTTTTGGAGGGAATCAAGTCTTAAAAAACGCATTAAGAATGCTTTTAGCTTGTCTCGTTCGTCCCTATTGAAACTTAGAGAAAAGTATGAAAACGGTTAACCATTCGCTTGTGCCGACCCAAAAAGCCGGGCGGCACAGTTCAACCGTTATGCATATAAAAATAAGGTGGCAATTCAATGAAAAGTAACAGCCAAATGCCGAAATATCATGAACTAATGAACCCTCTGCTTAAGGCCTTGCAAGAATTAGGAGGATCTGGTTCTATTGAAGAAATAGCGCAAAAAGTTTCTGAATTGTCTGGCTTGCCAGAAGAAGTGTTGAATATTCCACACAACCCAGAAAAAAGCAGTCAAACAGAAATCGAATATCGTTTAGCATGGGCTCGTACCTATTTAAAAAAATACGGCCTATTGGAAAATTCAGATAGAGGTATTTGGTTAATTGTTCCAGAAAAGCATAATGTAAAATCGGTCGATCCTCAAGTTGTTATAAAAACTGTTCGAGACGAGCATAAGAGGCAAAAGGAAACTCCTGAAAAAGAAAAAGTTTCTGAAGAAGAAAAAGATATTGAAATCCCAGATGAAGCAGAGACTTGGCGTAGCACCCTCCATCAAACCCTCATAAATGAAATATCGCCAGATGCTTTTGAGCGATTAGCAAAAAGAATTTTAAGAGAATCTGGTTTCGTACAAGTTGAAGTTACCGGCCGTTCTGGAGATGGTGGCATAGACGGTAAAGGTATAATGCGATTGAGTGGCCTATTGAGTTTTCACGTAATTTTTCAGTGCAAAAAATATAAGGGGGCTGTCACTGCCTCGGATATCCGTGATTTTCGGGGCGCCATGATTGGGCGAGCAGATAAGGGATTGTTTATCACAACAGGGACCTTTACTCGTGACGCCATACGAGAAGCGACAAGAGATGGCGCGCCACCAATTGATCTTGTTGATGGAGACCAACTGGCGGATAAGCTCAAGGAATTGGGCCTCGGAATTAAAAAGGAAATGGTCGAAAAAATCTCAATTGATATCGAATGGTTCAAATCGATTTAAATTGTATAATTATAAAAAAAACTATGGGTTCGAGGTTTGGTTTCGGCGTAATATAAAGTAAATTAAACTATTTTGTACCAAATATATCAAACATGTATTTGGCTATAAGTAGTTCAAGCTCTTTCCCATTAACAGTATCCGTGCCTGTATTTATGGCTTCTTGTTCTGCTTGCTTAGTGAAATAAGATGTGGTTACCAATAATTTCCGTATGGCTCCCCTAGTAACTGCAAAACTATGTAGCCTCTGGATGGGTTCGGCCGAAACGGGATTTTTAAAGTACCGTTTGCACTGCACAACGGTACTTTCGCCACTCGGGTTTAGACCAATAACGTCAACCCCTCTATCCCCAGAACGGCCTAACAACGCAATCTGAGTATATCCTTGTGCACGAAGTAACTGGGCAACGAAAGCTTCAAATTCATATGGATTCAGAGCCAAGACGTGGGTCAAGCCTTTGGGAAGTGTGGGCAGAGGGCGTAGACGGAAATGCAAACCATCGGGCAAGGGTTCAGCGTAGGGTTCAATCATTGCTTTCATATCAATATTTTCAATTGTTGCTATTAGCTGACGCGTCCCATTTTCTACAAATTCAGAAAGCCGTAATAAAAATTGATCATAAGTGAAAATTTTGTCCTTAGCAGAAAGGTCTTCAATTATTTTTGGGATATAGGTAAAGAGCCGTTCGGTAGCTGGAGTATCAAAAAGCTGAAAAGAAAATGGGGTTTCAATTTTGGGAAGAAACTGGCCCTCTATTTTATCACAGTATCTTTCGAATAATTTTACTATTCGTAGCTCTTCCTTGGGAGAATTTACTGAACTTAACCCTTTAGATAAAAGCTTTTCTGAAAAGGCCTTCCGCCATTCAGAGAAGAAGAACGGTCGCTTTAAATTTTCCTGTAATTCGACTGCGGATTGATACACATATTGGTCTAAATCGTGATCTTCATAAAACTCTCTTCGGATGACAGGTTCTAAACGTAGGAAGAGCATAACGACATCTTTGGAAAAAACGTAAGAAGCTGATTGCTGAATTCGCATTGATGGGTCTGAGCTTCCAACATCGATGCTTAATAATGGCTCAAATCCTGCCTTCCTTGCCACCAATTTGATGCGGTTGAGATTACTCAACCATTGGCTGGCGGGAATAGGCCTAAAGAAAAGTGCCACATACTGATTTCTTTTTAAAACTCGGTAGCTGCTATGGAAAAAAACTTCTAAATCGGACCACCAGCGGTGGATGTCATGAACTTTCTTTCGGGAAGGGGCATCAGAAACCACCATCTCTTTTTCAAGTCTGGAGCGGTCCGTTTTCAAGTTATAATTGATCCAAGGATGGTATAATTGAGCGCGTTCAAAGTATGCTGTGCCATCAGTCCAAGGAGGGTCGGTAAAAACGAGGTCCACAGATTCATTACTCAGTGCGCTAAAAAAATCACGAAAATCGATCATTCGAATAGGGTTTCCCGGGGACTGAGTGAATTTGTACTGTTTCATTCCATTCCAGCGCTTTTTATAATTTTCCTGATAAACGAAAAGCAGGTTATTTTCGCGTAACTTTTCGGGAGGACAATGCAAATCTTGGCTTTTGCTTCGGTAATCCTTATATTTTGCTTGCGGTAACATCGACAAAAAAACGTCCTCTAAAAAAAATTTTACGAGAAATGGGCTGCCCAAACCTTGTATGTTTTCCCATATTATTTTCAGCGCAAGTTTTGAACGATGTGGGAAAAGAGACCCATACACTGCAAATTTTTTTGAAAGATTTATGCGTGAGTTTTCAATCAATTTAGTATTGAATATTGTGTGCGTTGGAATAGAAGATAACAGAGAAAGGTGGTCTTCGTCGTTTTTATTAAAGAACTTCTCTTGGCAGTTACAGTATGGGCATTTGTAATTTCCACGATATTCAATGTTTTCACCCTTTTTGCCGAGGCGCTCATGATGAGTAACATCAGTGTACCTTAAGGGTTTACGATCATAAAAAAGACTTTTGAATACGTGGTCAGCACCGCAGGTACATTTAGTCCAATAAAGTTTATCAAGTTCTGGCTTAATTTTCTTGATCAATTCATTATAGTTTGATTCCAATTCGGCCTTTGCTGGTAGTCTCCAAGGTGCACCCGAAAGGCGGTTTGTGTAAGGCTCCCATTCATTGGCAAGGAATTTGCGGCCTATAGACAAAATAGCATAGGGATGAATACCTGAGCCGGAAAATGGATCTGCGACAATGCCTTCTTTAGGGGAAAGGTGCCTTACGATGGATTGGGCTTTACGTTTATCCTTTCGTCCAACAAAGGGAAACAATTGATCAGTTTGAGGATTGCCATCAATGACTGACAATTCTGTGGTAAGTGCGTTTACTGTATCTCGAACCATCTCCTGCTCATTTTCGCTCAAAAGCCAATACATATAATCACCAATTTTCGATGGATGTGAGTATTCTACGAATATCTTTGTATGATTTTGAAAGAAGACCAAAATAATTGAATTTTAGACCTGTTTTGATAACCGCAGAGTATTTATTAAAATAGGGAGTGTCCTTCGGTAATCGTGACAGTTCGTCGAGGATAATTGTTCTGACCTGATTGATATTATTGGGCGGACAGGTTTTGGTCTTTTCTTTTTTGAAGATAAGAATAAGGTCTCCGTCAAGGGTCTTGCCAGGCGAAGTTACGGTTTTTATTGAACGACGTTGCTTCGCTATGGGTATAACGTCAAGGATGGTTAAGTCATTCGCAATCGCTTCATCGCTTAGTGCTACCCAATGCTTGATGATGTGGTCCTGGTAAAACCAAATTAGAACACCCTCATGTCTCAAAAGGTCGGCGCATGCCTTTAAGCCTTTACGTAATCTCTGAATATAGTCGTTGGTATCATTAACCCTTGAAGGTGCGTTAGTCTTAACGATCTCATATTGGAATGCACATGTGGGTAGTCTTAAACCAATCAACTCAATCCAAAGCGCCGAATATTCTAAATAGGGGGCTTGGTCTGAGTATGGTGGATCTGTCAGGACCAGGTCGGCTTGCCCGGGTTTCACGTAATTGGGGATTAACGATTGGATCGGGGCGTTGTAAAGTTGTACCAATTTCGACAGTGTCTGCTTGTCCTTCATTGTGACATTTGCCTTCAGCCAGTCAACCGCACTCTCAATAGTCTGAATTTTATTAAATAGTATGGGTATTGGATTACGTGATGTCAGATATTTTTTAGGTCTCCAATATGGCCATTGCGATGAAGCCTTTTTATCGCTTAGTCGTAGAAGCGGCAAGGAAGCAGACAGAAGCAATTTGAGCGTTGTCTCGTTTGCCGAGCCATACTTCCCTGAGGAGATCAATTGGAGAAATAAATTAATGGCTACTTGATTTTTATACTCATAGTAATGACTAAGGTTTGCACCGGCCGGGATTGCAATCCTCGAATTTTGGCGTAGATTCAATGATTTAAAGTCAATTGGGTTAGAGGATGAATTTGAAATTTCTCGTTTGTTCTTCCAATCGTCACTTGGCTCTTCAACCTTCCTGCCCTTCAGAGTATTCCCCACCTTTTTTTTAAGAACTACTTCAGTTGGATTGAGTGTGAATTTACCATCTTCGAATTCTCCGTTTACAAAAAACCTTTCTCTTTCTACGAAAAAATCATCACGATAGTGAAACAAAGGTAACAGCTGGGCACTTAAGTCATCAAGAAACTTATACGCGGCCTTTATTTTTTCTTCTGGATTTTCTATCAGTTCAACAATTGAATTAGTTATAAAGATTGCCAGAGGATTCAAATCCGATGCGATTACCTTCCTTCCTACCGAAAGGGATGCAAAAACAGTTGTTCCTGAACCCACGAAAGGGTCCGCAACTATATCACCGTCTTTAGAAAATTGGGTGATGAGATGTTTGACAATATTTAGGGGTTTTCTTGCCCAATATGGGTGTATCAACCCGACAGGGGTGTCGTGTTCTGGAGAGATGTTTTCGAAGATTTCGGTGAGGCTCAATACGTCTTTCAAAATAAACCTCTTAAAGAGTGCAAATGAATAAATATTCCTTTACAAGGTTGTTTCTAGGTTGTCCCTGCCCTGAGTGCATAATGATTATTTCTTTTGTATCAGCTTTGTAGCCATAGCCAATTGCAATGTCAATGAGTTCGTTCTTCCCTAGTAACGAGGTTTCAGCGTAGCTTATGACTATGTTGGTTTTGTGTGAGGCACCCAACTTAAAAAGATCAGAAAATGCTTTTCTAACCGAGGATTTCAACCCAAATTCGGAAATAATTCTGCCTTCCCGATAACGGCCAGAGGTTACTGCATCAGTGCGAGGGTTATATGTTAGCATCGGGTAATCATACAGGCAAAAAGTATCCAGCACATGATAATATCTCGAATAATGTTCCTTAAAATATGGAGGGTCAACGTAGATCACATGGTTTATATTTGGTTTAATCGAACAAATGGCAGAACGAAAATCACAATTGAAAATTCGATCAGTTGAAGTCGTTGGCTTTGTTTTGCTTAGGCCGGTCAACCTTTCTATTACATTGGAAATGATGTCAATTGACCTTTTGTTAATCAAATTTTTTGTGGAAGAATCCGAATTTGGTCTAAGATATTGAGCCAAATGGGTTGTGCTTGAGACTGAATAGGTCATTACAGCTAACGTTGCTGCAATGATATGATAAGAAATGTTTTCAGGATATTGGGACGCAGCTTTCCTCAGGAGATCAAGTTGAATGCACTGCCGAACGCCGAAATAGGTGTTGGCATAATAATTAATGAATAAGTCGTAATTCTTTTCAGTTTTTTTGGATAAAATGAATTCTTTTGTTGGAGTTACAACCGGTGTTCCTTCGCAAAAGGCACGATATTTTTTCCAGTTCAATTTTTCTTTTTTGCTTTCGGAAAAGTACAAGTCTTCTTCTTCGACAAATGCGGCAATGTGGGGGCCAAACATAGACGATATAGAAATAGCGTTTAATTTTTTTAAGTCACTAATTACCTTGCTCAATCCTTTTGTTGGTTGAGCAAACATTGATTGCAAAATACAATAGGAGTATGGCTGGATGTCGTTCGCATAAAGTTTATAACCATTTTTAGCAGCTTCAGCACCTACCACACCTGTTCCAGCAAAAGCATCTATAAAGCAATCTGTATCAGGTAGGGACTTCATAATTTCATGAATGACCCAATTTGAAATACGGGCTTTCGAACCGAGGTACTGCATTCTTAACGGAACGAGCTTTTTGGCATAAGCATTAAGGTCCACTTGTTTCTGGCTGCTTTTCATTTTTCATCCTCACGTGCTTATTTTAGAATTCTGATTGCCTATATCATGTGAGTGTTTTCAATACAATCACATGGAACATTTTAAAAAATTAGCCTTCTGGATAAAAATTAACCAGCTCAAAAATGATGGAACTCCCCGTGAAGCTGATCAGTTTGTGATCAACCATTTTCATCATTGATAAATTGGAATTTTGGACGGCCCGGATTTAGGCCTTTGATAAATGAATGATGAATAATAATTTAAGCAGTTAAAAAAACAAAATAAAACAAGTATTTAAACAATAGATCGTGGGTTCGAATCCCACCCTCTCCGCCATTAACCTATTGAATAGAATAAGTGACCGACAGAACCAACCCCTGACCCAGTCAACGGACCCGTAACCCAGGATGACCCTGGCGACCTGACCAGCACCGTTAATATTTATGACCCGGAATCCATCCACCTTGCCATAAATCAACCATCGCACTTTGACCTTCATCTTAAAAACCTCTTGACATAATTGGTCCGGTGTCATAGATAGAGACCCGTGGCGCCTCCGTGGCACCACCCATGCGATAAGGAGTTGAATTTATTATAGGAACGCGGGTTCAAATCCCGTTTCCCGCTCCATTTTTTTTGGCGGCATAGCCAAGTGGTAAGGCAGCGGCCTGCAAAGCCGTTATCCATCAGTTCGAATCTGATTGCCGCCTCCATAATGAAATCAAGGGCTTAGAAGCAATTCTGAGCCTTTTTTTATTGGGTCAAAATATCCATACCCAACAGCAGAATAAACACCCCTATCCAAAGAATAATCAAAGATATGCTTTACAATCCCCATAGGCACTGGTAAATTCATTCTTCCGATCGGCCTGGGTTCGTCCGTCTGTTGCCCTGTGTCGTCATTCCCGATCAAAATATCAATTCGATGTGGTTTATCCGGGGCTCGTGGCCCCCAACAAAGAGGTGTCTCAAATTCATGAAGACCAAAAGGTTGATCAGGTTGGCCAATAACCCGGAGTTTATAACCTCCATCCAAGGGCAAAAGACTTTTGTTGAACGGATTGTGGCCGGGCTGCAAAAGTTACGTCAGTTCATATCTTCCGGGTTCAAGCGGGGGAAACGGTAATACAGAAAAGGAAGAGGTGCCATTATGATATTTTCACCCTGGCTCATTTGGTTTTTGGCCGGAATCGCCATTATGCTCGGCGAGATTGCCGTGCCCGGTTTCGTGATCATCTTTTTTGGTTTGGGGTGCTGGGGAGGCGCTGCCGTGGCACTCTTCTCCCCGGAAGCCTATTCAGTCCAAGTGGCTGTTTTTTTATTTGTATCCGTGGCCTCTCTGCTGATGTTGCGTAAGGTGGCCATGCGGGTGTTTGTGGGAAGCAGCGAAGGGCCTGCCGATGATCTGGGAAACATCACGCTCGGAGCCCGGATTAACCTGGACCATGATCTGGAAGCCGGACGGATTGGAAGGGTGCGTTTTCGCGGAACCCTGTGGGATGCTGTTTCCGAAGATCGAATCCC
>VMSV01000202.1 GCA_013791935.1 Desulfobacteraceae bacterium
AAAGACCTTTTTAAAAATGCCGGCCTGGCCCTTTTTGACTTAATGGTTTTAAAAAAATGCCGAAATAAAGGGATTAAACGCCGGTTGCGGGTGATTGGGTTGGATCCGCCGGATCTTCTGGTGAACTGGTTAAGGGAGTTGTTAAACCTGTGGACCCTTGAGGGCAGGATCGCAACCACCCTGGAAATTCACGCCATGGAGGAATGCTCCTTGTCCGCTACCGTGGAAACCCTAGGATTTGACTCCCTTGTGGATGAAATCAACCATGACATCAAGGCGGTAACCTACCATGGGGTGGACGTTCAACCCGTGGCAGGCCAATGGAAGGCCACGGTGATTTTTGATGTTTAAACCGGCCTTTTAAGGGAAATCCTATGGCAGAGCCCTTACAACAGATCAGCCCTTATTGCTGGGAAATTCCCAGAACCGGAAACATGCGGGTTCCAGGAATCATTTACGCGGATGCGGAAATCATGGACCAGATCAAGTTGGAGGAAACCCTGAACCAGGTTCGCAATGTTGCCTGTCTGCCGGGGATTGTGAAAGCCTCCTTTGCCATGCCGGACATTCATTGGGGATACGGGTTTCCCATCGGTGGCGTGGCGGCCTTTGACTGGGACTCGGGCGTGATCTCCCCCGGCGGCGTGGGGTATGACATCAATTGCGGGGTCCGCCTGGCCACCACATCCTTGACCGAGGAGGACATTCGGGGCCGCGCAAAAGATCTGGCGGATCTCCTCTATCAGAAGATTCCTTCGGGGGTGGGGTCCACCGGCCCGGTGAAGCTGTCCCGAAAGGACCTGAAAAAGGTTCTCACCCAAGGCAGTTCCTGGGCGGTTCACCAGGGGTTTGGGGAGGAACGGGACATTGATCATACGGAAGACTGCGGCTGCATGGAAAATGCCGACCCATCCTTTGTGAGTGATCGGGCTTTGGAGCGGGGCCTTAAGCAACTGGGTACCCTGGGCAGTGGGAATCATTTTCTGGAAGTGGGTGTGGTCCGCAAAATTTATCATCAAGAAGCGGCGGCCGCCATGGGCTTTTTCCAAGGTCAGGCCACCCTGATTCTCCACTCCGGAAGCCGGGGCCTGGGGTATCAGATCTGCGACGATTTTTTGGCGGACATGACCAAACATTCCCGTGCCATGGATTTCGAGCTTCCGGACCGCCAACTGGTGTGCGCTAAGATTGCTTCTGAAAAAGGAGCGGCCTATTTTAATGCCATGGCCTGTGCGGCCAACTATGCCTGGGCCAACCGGCAGGTTCTTCTTCACATGGCCAGGGAAATCTTCCAGAGGGTTTTCAATTTGGGGCCCAAAGCCCTGAATATGAAGCTCGTTTATGATGTCTGCCATAACATCGCCAAAAAAGAAACCCATACGGTGGAAGGGAAATCCACGGTGCTCTGCGTGCATCGCAAAGGGGCCACCAGGGCCTTCGGGCCGGGCCATCCCCTGGTCTGCGAAGATTTCCGGTCCATGGGCCAGCCCATTCTGGTTCCCGGAGACATGGGAACCGCGTCCTATGTTCTTTTGGGAACCCAAAAGGCCATGGATCTCACCTTCGGGTCCACATGCCATGGCGCAGGCCGGGTTCTCAGCAGGCATGCGGCCAAAAAAGCAGCCAGGGGAAGATCCATTTACCGGGAGCTGGAAGACCGGGGCATTTTGGTTCGCTGGAGCGGCAAATCCACCCTGGTGGAAGAAATGCCCGACGCATACAAAAATGTTTCCCGGGTCGTGAATGTGGTCCATGACCTGGGCATTTCCACAAAAGTGGCCAAACTGGCCCCCCTTGTGGTGATCAAAGGCTGAACTTCATCTGAAATAGCGCTGGAATTTATTGATCTTAGCAGGCAACCAAGACGGAAGTAAAAATATCGAAAGGAGAAGACCATGAATCCTGAAATTTTTCGCGAATACGACATCCGGGGAATTGCCGGAAAGGACATGACGGATCAAGAAGTATTTGTTTTGGGCAAGGGAATCGGCACGTATCTGAAAAGGAAGGGATGTTCAAAGCTCAATGTGGGCAGGGACTGCCGGGTGACCTCGGAGCCTTATGCACGGGAAATCATCCAAGGACTGAGGGCTTCAGGCTGCGACGTGATTGACCTGGGGGTTTGCCCCACCCCGGTTTTTTATTTTTCCATCCAGCATTTAAAGCAGCAGGGCGGCGTGATGGTGACGGCCAGCCATAATCCCAAGGAATACAATGGGTTCAAGATTTGCAAAAACCTGGATTCGGTTTACGGGGAAGAGCTGAAGAAAATCCACGCGCTCATGGAAAAGGAAGACTTTGAGCAAGGCCAAGGGGCCTTGGAAACCATTGATGTCCTGACCCCATATCAGCAGTTTGTGCTGGAAAACATAAAACTGTCCAAGCCCCTGAAGGTCGGCATTGATGCGGGAAACGGCACCGGGGGTCTTACGGCCCTTCCCATCCTCAGGGGCCTGGGCTGTGAAGTCCATGACCTGTACTGCGACATGGACGGAAATTTTCCCAACCATGAAGCAGACCCCACCGTGGCCGAAAACATGAAAGACCTGATTGCTCTGGTGGCGGAAAAAAAACTGGACCTTGGCATCGGGTTTGACGGCGATTCAGACCGCATCGGGGTGGTGGATGAAAAGGGGAATATGATCTTCGGAGACCAGTTGATGGTCATTTTTTCCAGGGAAATCCTTTCTCGAAAACCCGGAGCCGTATTCATATCGGAAGTCAAATGCTCCCAGACCCTGTATGATGACATTGAGAAAAACGGCGGGAAAGCCGTGATGTGGCGAACCGGCCATTCCTTGATCAAGAAGAAGATGAAAGAGGAAAAGGCGGAGCTGGCCGGGGAGATGAGCGGCCATGTCTTTTTTGCCGACCGGTATTTCGGCTATGATGACGCGGTTTACGCCGGTTGCCGGTTGCTTGAAATTCTGGTGGACACGGGCAAAACCATTTCACAGCTTCTTGCCGGAATTCCAAAAACCTTTTCCACGCCTGAAATCCGGGTGGAATGCCCGGACAACATCAAATTCGCCGTGGTGGAGAAAGTCACGGCCCATTTCAAGAAAACCCACAGCGTGATTGACATTGACGGTGCGAGGGTGTTGTTTGAAGAAGGCTGGGGACTGGTCCGGGCCTCCAATACCCAACCGGCCCTGGTGCTGAGGTTTGAAGCCCTGTCTTCGGAAAAGCTTGAGGAAATACGCAAAACCGTTGAATCGGTCTTGGAGGGAATCAAAACGTCTTTCTGATTCCTTTCAGGGTGCAATGGATGGACAATGAATATTTAGTGATTATCGTTTGCACATAAAATCAACGGGCTCGAATACAAAAGGAGAGAATACGCATGAAATCTGTTTTGGTGTTTTTTGGAATCCTCGGGGTGTGGTTTCTATTGCAGTACTATATCCTGCCGAAACTTGGCATCTCCACCTGAGCGCGCAATGCCTGTCAGGTGACGGACAAAAACAAGAAGGCCGAATAATCCAAATAAAAAAGCCGGGCAAAACGCCCGGCTTTTTTATTTGGATGGATGCAACAATTAAGGTTTTGTTACGGGTCTGGCTAAAAATCAATTCATCTTTTTTTAGAAAGCGTAATGCACGCCCACTGTTGTGTTAATGCCGTCAAGGTCAGTTTCCCTCGTTCCGTCAGGATAGCCGTTGTCTGATTCATCTTCGTTTTGATTCAAGAAAGTATAGCCCACTTCCCAGTTGAAGGAAAGCTCGGGAATTCCCTGAAAGCTGTACTGCGCGCCGACCAGAGGCCCTGCCGTCCAGAAATCCGTATCTTCTTCTTCCGAGCCCCAGTAGCTATCCGAACTCTCATAGTTTGCCCGCCCGTAGGCAACGTTAAGTCCAAGGTAAAGTTTTGAATTTTCATTGGTAATAATAGCGTACATGGCCTGAAGTTGCAGTGCCCAGATGTCAAAGTCATCCTCCCAGGAATAAGGACCATTGGCATCTCTATACTCTTCTTTGTCTCGCCCGAAAAACAGCGTGCCTTCCCAGCCGATATTGTCTACCCAGCCCCTGAAACTGAGGCCGTTCATCGACATTAAGTTGCCTTCGCCCCCGCCGTTTCCGAGCATTCCCTTGTAGCCTACGCTAGCGGTCTGTGCACTGGCTGTTCCCATGCAAATGACCATTGCTGCAATCAAAATAACCGTCAATAAGCTGATTTTTCTCATCTTTTTTTCTCCTTGTTTTTTGCTTGCATCCATGCCGAAAAAACCAAAAATCGTTTTTTTTCTATTATAATTTATGGCTTTTGTCAACTTGAAATTCAAATCAGAAGTCCACAAGACTACGTTTTATTTTGAAAAAGCATCGTTGTATACGGTAAAATCCCGAAAAGAAAAAAGGACAAAGGTGACCCTGTAATTAGATCCGCCCTTTTCAAGAGCTTTCTTCGTCTCCTGCAGAACAATTTTGCACGCCTCCTCCATGGGATAGCCGTAAACCCCGCAACTGATGGCCGGGAAGGCCAAGGATTGAAGGCCGTGCTTTCCGGCCAGGTCAAAACAGTTCCGGTAACAGGAAGCCAGAAGTTCTGCGTCTTTGGGTCTCCCCCGGTAAACCGGCCCGACGGTATGGATAACATATCGGGCGGGAAGCTTATAGCCTTTGGTGATTCGGGCTTCTCCCGTGGGGCACCCGCCCAGAGTCCTGCATTCCGCAAGAAGCTCCGGCCCCGCGGCTCGATGAATGGCACCATCCACCCCTCCGCCACCCAAAAGGGAGTTGTTGGCCGCATTCACAATCGCATCCACCGAAAGCCGGGTGATGTCTTCCTGGATGATTTCAATTCTGTCGGCCATGGTTTCAGACATGCTTTTTCTCCGGGCTACCTCTTTTCAAAGGTCATAAAGGCTTTCATCCCGGAAAGGGGAAGGTCTTCCCTGTTGTCTTTTTCCGCCTTTTTTCCCCGGCAACACAAAAGGGTCTTCGTTTTCCATGAGATCCCCCAGTTCGGCTTCAATGGCTTCGGGGTCTTCACCCCTTTCCATGCGGCTTAGGGCTTCTTCCATGCCCTGGCCGAGTTTCAGGCCGGATAGGTCCGAAAGCTTCCGCATGAGATTGGCCGCCTGCCTGGGGTCATCCTCGTTGATGTTCTCCGCTTCCCCGGCCAGCATGCCCATGGCCTGTTCCATTTTGCTTTCATCAAAGGGCAGGTCATCCATGTCCCCGCCTTCTTTGGCCTTGCCTGTTATGGCAAAAAGGGATACCTGCCTTTGCAGCTTGACCTTCTTGCAGTTGGGGCAGTTAGGCACTTTTTTTGTGTTGATGGTTTTTGATAAAAAATTGAACAGAGTGTTACAATCCGTGCAGTAAAATTCATAGATGGGCATGGTAATTCTCCAGGTGGTCAAAACAGGCGAAAGACTTGGTTCCAAAGCCTTATTGGCATTGAAACAGATGATTTATAATAAATCACAAAATGGCCTTGTCAATAACTTTTCCACCAAGGCTTTGTCATGAAGTTCGCAGGACAGTCCAAAAGCTTTCATTGAAAAAATCCATCCTGCCCTTTTTCTTCATTGACAAATTCGATTTCAATAATTATTCTCGATCAAACAAAAACAGAATAGTGAACCCATCAAGGGACAACCCTTGGGGTTATCAAAAGGAGGCTACTATGATTGAGGTGACCAGCCAGGCAACCGAGCAGGTTGCGGAATATTTTAAAGGGAAAAAGGTATCGCCCATCAGGATTTTCTTAAACGAAGGCGGGTGAGGCGGACCCTCCCTTGCAATGGCTCTGGATGAGCCAAGAGAAACGGATGACACCTTTAAAGTGGACGGTTTTGATTATATCGTTGACAGTGTTCTTCTGAAAAAAGCAGTGCCCATCAAGATTGATTTTCAAGGGATGGGCTTCAAGCTGGATTGCGGAATTGATTTCGGGGCCGGTGGCGGATGCTCGGGATGTGCTTCCGATTCCAAGTGCTCCTGATTTTGTAAAATAAAAAAGGGCGGCCTCATGACCAGGGAGGCTGCCCTTTTTTTATTTTCAAACAATGTTTTCAAGATTTCTCATCATTATTCCAATCCATTTTATGGGGGAGGGTGCTCTGCATGGCTGATTTCATGGACCTTGTCAAGAAGAGAAGAAGTATTCGAAAATTTCAGGACAAACCCCTTCCGGAAAACGGAGTGAATACGTTGTTGGAAGCGGTTCAATGGGCCCCTTCCTGGTCCAATACCCAGTGCTGGGAAATGGTGGTGGTGGACAACCCTTCCATCAAGGACGCCCTTAAAGACACCCTGATGCCAAGAAACCCCGCGACCATGGCCGTCGCCAATGCGCCTGTGGTGCTGGCCCTTTGCGGAAAGCGCAATTCGGCTGGTTTTTACAAAGAAACCGCCACCACAAAATTCGGAGACTGGTTCATGTTCGACTTGGGACTTGCCACGCAGAACATCTGCCTTGCGGCCCGGGACCTGGGACTTGGAACGGTCATCGTGGGAGCCTTTGATCATAACAAGGCCAACGAAATCCTGAACATCCCCCAAGGCTTTGACGTGGTGGTGTTGATACCCGTGGGCTATCCGGATCAGGATCCCCAGGCTCCGAAACGCAGGGAAATCAGCGAATTCAGCCACCGGAATACGTTTTAGCCCTTTTTATTCGGGCGGTTCCGGCTGAGATTCGAATAAAGCCGTTTTTGCTTCATACTCCAGGGTCAGGGTTTCCAATTCCTGATACAGCCTGTCGATTGCCGACTGGCAGGCAAAAATGGCTTTCGACAGCTTTTCAATCCCCCGTCGGTCTTTTTCCAGGGAAACCTCCTGCATGGATTGGGTCAACTCAACCAGCTCCTTTTCATGGGCTTCTATTTTCTTTTCTGTTTTGCTTAATCGCTCCTTCAAGGGATTTAATGCCTTGGCCCTTTTGGCCATGAATTCAGAACGAAGCCGCTTCTGTTCTTTTTTGGAAAGGGCCTGCCCATCCTTTGCCGCAGTTTTGTTCTTTCCGGAAGCCCCGTCCCCTTCATCCTGCCACCCGATCTTTTCCAGAAATTCCGGATATCCATCTTCAAAAATTTCGATTTTATCATTCTGGAAAATCACCAGCCGGCTGGCCAGGGTATGGAGAAACATCTCATTATGGGTCACCATGATCACGGTGCCGTCGAAATTGTCGATGGCCGCCAGAAGCGCATCACTGGATTCCATGTCGAGGTGATTCGTCGGTTCATCCAGAATGAGGAGGTTCACCGGCGTCACCAGGACTTTGCCCAGAACCACCCGGCATTTTTCTCCACCGGAGAGGACCTGAATCTTCTTTAAGGCGTCATCCCCGCCGAACATCATGGCGCCACAGATGTTCCGGGCGGTCTGGGGATCCACATCCCCGTGGGTGTACTGAATCTCTTCCAGAACGGTTCGTTGATTCACCAGTTCACTGATCTGGTTCTGCTCAAAATATCCCTTCACCATTTCCGGGTGAGCCTTGACCTGCCCGTCATTCGGATCAAGGCACCCGGCCAGAATCTTCAAAAGGGTGGTTTTCCCCTTGCCGTTTTTGCCGATGATGCAAATCCGGTCTCCGGTTTTTACCGAAAGGTTGAAATCCCGGATCAACGGATGATTCGAGTCATACCCAAAAGAGATGTCCCTGGCCTCCATCACTTGTTTTGCTTGAAAGGGTTTCTGGCGAAAGGCAAAATCAAGGGTGGCGAGTTTTTCCAGTTTTTTGTTTTTATCCTTTCTATTCAGCGCCTTGATTCTGGACTGGACCATATTGGCGAGCCTGGCTTTGGCTCGAAACCGGCTGATGAAAAGTTGAACCTCCTTTTCCTTTTTCTCTTCATTCACCCGGGTTTTTTCATAGACTTCCTCTTCCTGAAAGATCTGGGTGTAGTACCGGTCTGTATCCCCCGGGATTTTCCGGACCTTGTTCCTGTGGATGCCCACGATGTGGGTGACCACCCTGTCCATGAAACCCCGGTCATGGGTGATGATCATCACCTCATGGGGCCAGTCCTTTAAAAAGTCGGCCACCCACCGGATGGAAGTAATATCCAGATAGTTGGTGGGCTCATCCAAAAGGAGAAGATCCGGTTCGGACACCAGAACCTTGGCCAGATTCAAGCGAACCTGAAACCCTCCTGAAAACTCGAAGGGGTCCCGCGTGAAATCCAAAGTGGAGAAACCGAGTCCCATGAGAATTTTTTCCGCCTTCCAGTGGTGGTCTTTTTCATTTTCCGGAAGACCTTTCATGCACTCCGCCAAAGCCGTTGGGCGATCAAAGGTGATTTCCTGCTCCACATGACCCATCCGATAATTTTTTGGAATGATGATAGACCCTGAATCCGGGTGAACTTCATTGACAATCATGCGAAAAAGGGTGGTTTTGCCCAGGCCGTTTCGACCCACCAGCCCGATTCTCTCCCTGGCATTGATCCGAAAGGATACATTTTCAAACAGGGTCCTTGCGCCATAGCTTTTTGCTACATTTTCAAACTGTATCATTTTTGTAATTCACCCACTGCTTTTCTATAAAAGGCTTGACTTTGGTTCTTTATCTGATATCAGATCTCTCCGGCTCCTGTCAAAAAATGCCTTTCTTAAAAGGAGAGTCTGATTTGGAAAATCTGCGAAACCATGACCGTGTCACCCTAAAACTCAAACCCGCCGGCGTTATGAAACTCATTTTCGAGGATAAAGCAAAAGATATCCAATATATTGGAGATATTTCTCCCTTTGGAATCATGGTTCAACTGAATTACGCCATCACCTTAAACACGGAAGTCAGCCTGGTCCACACCTTGAACAACACCAATCTTGAAATTATCGGAACCGTGAAATGGGTCAAAGTACTGGATGAAAGCCTGGATAAAAATGCGCCCCGGTCCAAAACCGTCAGTCTGCTCGGCATTTGTTTTTCTCCCCAGAACGTGAAGGAAAATCTGGATTTTTTTAACAGCCTGATCGTAAGTTAACACGAGGCGTCGCTTTTTCTATCGTCCGAAAACAAATTTAAAACCCGAGGAATCCATCTATGTCAATCCAGCTAACCGCATATTATGACTATATCTGTCCTTTTTGCAACCGGATGGCCTTGTTGTTAAACTCCATAAAAACCATCCAAGGCAAGGATCTTTCCATTCAATGGAAGGCTTTTTCCATCGAACAGCAAAACAGCAGCAAAGGCCCTGATTATAAGTTGTGGGAACACCCGGAAGCGCCCTCAAAAGGACTAAAGGCCCTGGCGGCATCCAAAGCCGCCGAAAATCAAGGGGAAGATGTTTTTCTGGCTCTCCATGACGAATTGTTTAAAGCCGGCTGGAAGCGGAAGGAAAACATCGCGGATGATGCAGTTCTCCTGTCTGCCGCTGAAAGTGCCGGCCTTGAAATGGACCGATTCAAGAAGGAGATGAAAAACCCTGCCGTTTGGAATGCCGTGGGCAAGGACCACCGGGAAGCCAGGGACAAACATAATATTTTCGGCGTCCCCACCCTTGTTTTCCAAAAAGGAAGACCCGTGTATGTCAAGCTCACGGATCTTCCCCCATCAGACTCCGAAAGACTTTCCCTTTTTGAGCTGATTCGGGATATGGCGGAGAACCGCCCCTACCTCATGGAACTCAAAAGGCCGGATATTGCCCTTCTGTAAAGCCCCCGGGGACCTCCTATTTCTGAAGGCCCTTGATGTATTCAATCTCTCCAATATGGCCGGTGCCGTGATCCACATTGATGCCGCTGATTAAATCCAGGAGTGACCTTTTGCCCATGGGCGAATCCATTTCTGTTTCCAGCTCGGCATCGGTAAGGGTGGCCACATATTGCTCGCTCTGGCTGAAAACCTCTCCGGTATAGGTCAAAAAATCCGAAAGATTTTCAATGCGAACTGCCCTGGCCGCTTCATCGGTCATACCGCTGCCCTGGGATTTGGGGTCCATCTTGAGCTTTACATCCCATCCCTTTTCGTTCCAGACGGGTTTTTGTTTTCGAATGATCATGTTCATCACAAGATCCTCGGTCCGGACATAATGCCAGAACAAAAATGCAATGGAATTTCCTTTTCCCATGGGATTGAAATGCAATTGGGTGTCGGACAAATCCTTTACCGAGTTAACAATACCGCTGTGCATCGTTTTTAATCTCTTCTGAAGGATTTCAACGTGGTTCATGGTTTCTCCCTTTCATAACATCGTATGGGTAAATGGGTTGAACCTAAATTGGATTAGGTTGAAATAAGGTGGTTCTAAATCATTCTGCTAAAAAAGTCTGCGATGGGCATGAATCAGTGTTGGAATTCAACGAATGCCTTCAAACAAGTCGGTTTCTTTGCCTTCCGGCCCCAAACAGCCCTTGGCGCAAACATAATATTCATGGCCGAAATAGTCGGCGATCTGATCCGGCGGCAATTGCCTGAAAAAGCTGTTGGGCCCCATCTGGCTTGTATGGCATGCAAGGGCTTCGAATTTCGTGGGAATGAATTGGCTTACATCGATGACTGTGGTGATAAGATGTTCCGGCGTGCCCAAAAATTCCGGGTTCATTCTGGGCTTTTCACCCCGGTCAATGGCCATCTGAAATCGTTTCTTAATGCGCTCCAGAGGGGTTGCCGTATAATAAAGCTTTGACGGCTGCCAAGCATTACCATTGTCAAATCCTTTATACCCGGGGTCTCCGGATTTATCAAACGCCAAAACCGTTACCCGGTGGGTCATGACATGATCCGGGTGGCCATATCCCCCTCTTTCATTATACGTTACCAGCACATGGGGTCTGATTTCCCTGATGATATCCACCAATTTTGCCGTGGCTTCCTCAAGATCCGCACGGTTGAAGGATGCCGGGTTTTCGTTGGCCGGGGTCCCCACCATGCCCGAATCCCTGTAACCCAGGCAAAAATGCTTTGAAACCCCTAAAACCTTCAGGGCATTTTCCAGTTCAGACCCTCGAATGTTTTCCATGGGCATATCCGGCCCGGGGGCAACGAATTCCGGGTTGAGGATATCCCCTTCTTCTCCCCGGGTGCCATACACCACAACGGTTTTCACCCCAAGGGAGGCATATTTAGCAAGAATTCCGCCCGTGCCGATGGATTCGTCATCAGGATGGGCATGAACCGCCAGAAGCGTAAATTGGTCATTTTCCATAGTTCTTCCGTCCCAGTTTATTAATTTTGTCCGTTATAAATAAATGCGCAAACCATGTCAAACATGAACTTAGCATCTTTATTCTTGTGTTGATCGTGTTTGATCTTTATTATAAATACTTTTCAATCATACCATGAAACACAATTTATTTTTCGAGGAAAATCAACCATGAGCAATCTTTTGACATTTCAGGTTTTTCCGACCATCCCCGAATCTTTGTCCTTTTTGGAAACCCTTGCCCGAAACCTTTGGTGGTCCTGGAAAAAGGAGGCGGAAGAACTGTTCCGGAGAATCGACCCCAGATTATGGGAAAATTCAGGCCGGAATCCCATTCTTTTTTTGACCCAGATATCCCCCAGGCGCCTCGAGGATTTGGCCAAGGATGACAGCTTCCTGGCGCATATGCAACAGGTGAAGATCTATTTTACAAAACGGGTTTTAGATCCCATTCACTATGACGACTTTCCCTTTAAGGAAAATGAAACCGTCGCGTATTTTTCCATGGAATTCGGCATTCACGAAAGCCTGCCCATTTTCGCCGGCGGGCTTGGAATCCTGGCGGGAGATCACCTGAAATCCGCCTCGAATCTGGCATTTCCCATCACGGGCATCGGTCTTCTATACCGGGAAGGTTATTTCAGGCAGTTTCTGGATCAAACCGGATTTCAGCAGGAGGAATACCCCATCACGGATCTCTACTCCCTGCCCATGCAAAGGGTGAATGATGCTTCGGGGAACAAGATCGTTATCTCCGTCCCCAGCCCCGAGGGGGACATCTTTGCGGAAATTTGGAAGTTTTCCATCGGCAGAACCCCCCTGTATCTGCTGGATGCCAATATCGCCGAAAACCCGCCCAAATTGCGGGATACCACAGCCCGTCTCTATGCCGGAGACCTGAAAATTAGATTCAACCAGGAGGTGCTGCTGGGAATTGGAGGAATACGGGCACTGACGGCAATGGGCATCCATCCCAAAGTGTGCCATATGAACGAGGGGCATTCCGCATTTTCAGGCCTGGAAAGACTGGCCCTCATCATGAAAGACCGGGGGGTCGATCTGGAGACGGCCCTGGAGGTGATCCCCCGATCCACGGTTTTCACCACCCATACCCCTGTGCCGGCAGGGCATGATGAGTTTTATCCGGATATGGTGATGCCACTTCTGAAGTCCTATGAAGCCGCCTTGAAAATTCCCGCGGAAGAAATCCTAACCTGGGGTCAACCCAAGGGGTCAGGTCCCTACCACCCCTTTTCCATGTTCATCCTGGGGGCCAAGCTGGCCCAGTATTTAAACGGGGTCAGCAAACTTCACGGCAGGGTGGCAAGACGCATGTGGTCCCATCTCTGGCCAGAATTTCCCGAGGACGAGGTGCCCATATCCCATATTACCAACGGGATACATGTTTCCACCTTTGTTTCCGAAGAATTGGCCAATCTTTTCGACCGGTACCTGGGGCCGGAGTGGTATATGAGTTCAAGAAGACCGGAAAATATCAGCCGAATCGATGATATTTACGAGGATGAACTCTGGCAGGTTCATGAAAGGAACCGAGCCCGTATGGTTAGGTTTTGCCGGGACAGAATGATCAAGCAGCTTAAAAGGCGAAATGCTCCCCAAGCCCTGGTGAACCAGGCTGAATCCGTTCTGGATGCCCAGACCTTGACCATTGGGTTTTCCCGAAGGTTTGCCACCTACAAAAGGGCTTTTCTCCTTCTTCAGGACCCGGACCGACTGGCGACGATTCTCACCAATCCAAAGATGCCGGTCCAGATCGTCTTTGCGGGAAAAGCCCACCCCAGGGACAACGAGGGAAAGGACCTCATCAAACAGGTGGTTCAATTCTCCCGAAGAAAGGATGTTCAGAACCGAATTATCTTCATCGAGGACTACGACCTGCCCCTGGCGCGATACCTGGTTCAGGGGACCGATGTTTGGCTGAATACACCGAGACGGCCCCTTGAGGCTTGCGGAACGTCGGGAATGAAAGCCGCCATCAACGGGTGTCTCAATGTCAGCATTTTAGACGGATGGTGGGATGAGGGGTATTCCGAAAATGTGGGGTGGGCCATCGGTCACGGGGAAGAATATACCGATGCAGGGTATCAGGATGGGGTTGAGGGACAGGCCCTTTACAATGTTCTGGAAAATGACGTGATTCCCTGCTTTTACAATCGCACCAACGGGAATATGCCTTTTGTGTGGATTGAAAAAATGAAGGCCTCCATTAAAATGGCCATGTCCCAGTTCTGCGGCCTTCGAATGGTGGCGGAATACTATGACCGTTATTACCATCCTGCGGCCAAACGGCTGGATGATCTTCTGGCCGATCATGGAGCGGAGGGGCAAAAAATCGCCCGGCAGACCCAGCGCCTGAATGCCCTGTGGAAAGACATTCGCGTGGAGGAAATGAATCGGGACAACAACGGTCCTTTCCGGGTGGGAGAAAATTTTCTCGTTTCCACCCTCGTTTCTTTGGGTGAACTCCGTCCGGAAGAGGTGGTGGTTGAGCTTTATCACGGCTATATTAAAACTGCGGATCAGATTTTGACCGGCCACACCCTTGAAATGCACGTGAAAGAGGAGAAGGGCGACGGAAGATTCCTCTATCAATGCGAATTGCCTTGTGATGCCGCCGGTCGATACGGCTTCACCGTAAGGGTAAAGCCCCGGGGAGACCTGTATTTGAAAACCCGGCCTTCCTTTATCACCTGGGCATAACCAAACCCAACGGAGGTTAAAATGACCGATTCCGGAAACCCCAGGATTCTCATTGTCACCCCGGAGGTGACCTATTTGCCCAATGACATGGGCAATATCGCCAACTACCTGTCCGCTAAAGCCGGGGGATTGGCGGATGTATCCGCTGCCCTGATCAGTGCACTCTTTGACCAGGGGGCCGACGTTCATATCGCCATGCCGGATTACCGGGAAATTTTTCACTCCAACTCAGCTCCCATCATTGGAAAAGAATTGGACAGCATTCAAAAGAAAATGCCGGAGGAGCGAATTCATCTGGCCCAGGACCGGGTATTTTACTACATGAATGCGGTTTACTCCAATTACTCCATCGATAATTTGAAAATTGCCCTGGCCTTCCAGCGTGAGGTCATTAACAACATCATCCCCAGGGTTCAGCCCGACCTGATTCACTGCAACGACTGGATGACGGGGTTGATTCCCGGGTTTTCCAGAAAGGCAAAAATTCCCTGCCTTTTCACCATTCATAATATCCATACGGTGAAGGTGCTGGTCTCTTTCATGGAAGACAAAGGAATCGACGCGGCCTATTTCTGGGAAAAGTTGTTTTATGTGGAGTATGCCGGGGATTATGAATCCGCTCGGGAAAACGTTCCCGTGGACCTTTTGACCAGTGGAGTATTCGGGGCTCATTATGTAAATACCGTGAGTCCGACCTTTCTGAAAGAAATCGTGGAAGGAAAGCATGAGATTGTCTTCCCCGCCCTTCGAACGGAGCTGAAAAACAAAATAGAGGCTGAATGCGCTGTGGGGATATTGAATGCCCCGGACCCGTCCTTCAATCCCGAAACCGATACGGCCATCGCAAAGCAGTACGGCCCCAAAGATCACAAGGCCGGGAAAACCCACAACAAGCTGGTGCTTCAAAAAATGGTGGGACTCACCCAGGACCCTGATGCGCCATTGTTTTTCTGGCCATCGCGTCTGGACCGGATTCAAAAAGGCTGCCAGTTGCTGGCCGAAATTTTATACCATGTTGTTGCAACCTACCGGGACAAAAACCTTCAGATTATTTTCGTGGCCAACGGAGAATTCAGGGGCCATATCACCAATATTGTTCAATTCCACAATCTTTACAACAGCGTGGCCATGTGCGATTTCAACGAACAATTGTCCAGGCTCGCCTATGCCGGGTCGGATTTTCTGCTCATGCCGTCCTTGTTTGAACCCTGCGGCCTTCCCCAGATGATCGGCCCCATTTACGGGACCCTGCCGGTTGCCCATGATACCGGAGGGATTCATGATACGGTGGATCATCTGGATTTAAGCAGCAATACCGGCAATGGATTCCTGTTTGAGAGCTATGATTCCGGAGGGCTGTTCTGGGCCATTTCCCGGGCCATGGATTTTTACAGCCAGTGTTCCAGAATCAAAACCTCCCAGATCAAAAGGATCATGCAGGAGAGCCTGGACCGATTCAATCACGACGTGTCGGCAAAGCAGTATATCGATCTCTATGAAAAGATGCTCCAACGGCCCCTCATCACCTGATGGAATCAAAATGAAAAAGAAAATTGTTTCAGTGCCCCTGGTTGAAAACGATCCTTACCTTGGGGCCTATGAGACCATGACCCTGAAAAGGATGGAAAAAATCACCCGGGCCCGAACCCGGCTTGCCGGTGAAACCCTTTCCCTTGCGGACTTTGCCTCGGGCCATGAATACTTCGGCCTTCACTTTGCGAACGACCAGTGGATTTTCCGGGAGTGGGCCCCCAACGCCACGGCTGTTTTTGTGGTGGGCAATATGAGCCACTGGCTTGAGGATACAGCCTTTGCTCTTCATAAAGATGAGAAAACCGGCGTCTGGGAAGGCCGGTTTTCCGCCAGCGCTCTTCATCACGGGGATCTGTACCGGCTCAAGGTCCATTGGCCGGGGGGCCAGGGAGACCGGATTCCGGCCTATGCCCGGCGGGTGGTTCAGGATCCTTTTTCCCTGATCTTTAATGCCCAGGTCTGGAAACCCGAACTTCCCTTCGGGTGGAAAAATGACCTTCCCCTTTTGGATTCCGGTCCTCCTTTTATCTACGAAGCCCACGTAGGCATGGCACAGGAAGAAGGGAAAATCGGTACCTATGAAGAATTTACTCGCCATGTCCTTCCCAGAATTAAAAAGGCCGGGTACAATACCCTTCAACTCATGGCCATCCAGGAGCACCCCTATTACGGGTCATTCGGCTACCAGGTCTCCAATTTTTTCGCGCCTTCCTCCCGGTTCGGAACCCCGGAAGAACTTAAAGCCCTGATCGATGCAGCCCACGGCATGGGTTTGCGGGTCGTCATGGATATTGTTCATTCCCACAGCGTAAAGAATGAGACCGAAGGGCTATCCCGATTTGACGGCACCCTGTACCAGTATTTTCATCATGGAGACCGGGGAAATCATGAGGCCTGGGATTCCCGGTGTTTTGATTACGGAAAAATTCAGGTCCTTCATTTTCTCCTGTCCAACTGCCGGTACTGGCTGGATGAGTTCCATTTTGACGGGTTCCGGTTCGACGGCATCACCAGCATGCTCTATTCCCACCATGGCCTGGGCAAAGCGTTTACCGGGTACGACGATTATTTTGACGAAACCGTGGATGAAGAAGCGCTTACCTACCTGGCCCTGGCCAATTCCGTGATTCATGAGACCAAGCCCGGAGCCTTGACCATTGCCGAAGACATCTCCGGCATGCCGGGGCTGGCCTGTTCCCTTGAAAACGGAGGATACGGATTCGACTTTCGGTTTGCCATGGGGGTTTCAGATTACTGGATCAAGCTGATCAAGGATTTCAAAGATGAAGACTGGCCCATGGGCCAGCTCTGGTATGAGCTGAACAACCGGCGTCATGATGAAAAAACCATCTCCTACTCGGAATCCCATGACCAGTCCCTGGTGGGGGACCAGAGTATTTTTTTCAGGCTGGGGGGGGTTCATGTTTATCATCACATGGGCCTTTCCGACCCGAATGTCATGATTGACCGGGCCGTGGCCCTGCACAAGCTGATCCGCATGATCACCCTCATGAGCGCTGGAAACGGGTATCTGAATTTCATGGGCAATGAATTCGGGCATCCGGAGTGGATTGATTTTCCAAGGCAGGGAAACCACTGGTCCCATCATTATGCCAGAAGGCAGTGGAGCCTGGTGGAGGACCAGTCCCTGAAATATCAATGTCTGAATCTTTTCGACCGGGACATGATCCAGTTGGCCAAGAAGCATCACGTTTTGGACCACCCTGGAAATGACCTTCTGCACAATCATTGGGAAGACAAAGTCATCGCGTTTTTACGGGCAGGCCTGGTGTTCGTATTTAATTTTCACCCCACGGCTTCCTACACGGACTATGGAGTCAACACTCCTTCGGGAAAATACCGAATGATCTTCAATAGTGACGACCCGATCTACGGGGGCCACAACCGGCTTTTCCCCGGCCAGGAGCATTTCACCCTTTTCCACAAAAAAAAGGCTGAGAAAACGGGTCATCATTTTCTCAGCCTGTATCTTCCTACGCGAACGGTTCTGGTGCTTAAGTCTGTTCCGTAAGTTGTTAACAAGTTATTTCTTGAACAGCTTTTTCCGGCCAATCCCGGCAAGGCCCATCAGCCCGGTGCCGAGAAGCAACATGGTGGCCGGCTCGGGAACGGGATTCTGACCCATAAGATTATCATTGCCGCAACCCATGGTAGTATGAACAATAAAATCAAGATTCGGAAGAAACGATAAGTCAAAACCGGTCATAGCATAATGACTCCCACCGAAAAATCCAGTCTGTGCATTGGTCAGCTCGGACATGAATGTGAAAGTACCACTTTTAATAAATGTTCCACCATCCACATAAATCCAGGGATTTGATCCGTAATTTTCTGTATAGTATGCAGTTTTAGTGGTGGGATTTATGTTAATTCCCTTTAAACTATAAACTTTATAATTATATGTGTTATTCGTACTGTTCGTGCAAAAATCCAGGTCAAGCACATAATCATATCCAAACGTATCATTTACAATCGTATTTCCATTTACACCGGTACCATGAATATCCCCATATTGTGCGCCACCATCTACATCAATAAAAATATCGCCCGCTTTATAGCCATCTTGGCCTGTTCTAAAATTATACCCGCCAACAACTGAAAGAGTGGCGCCTTTAAGAAAAAAACCCTCAAGGTCCCAAACTTGAGTATGCACCATTCCAGGCTCAACCTCTTGGTCCTCACGATTCCCATACCAATCATGACTACTACTATTGTTGTTGTCAGGAATGGTAATATTGACACCAAAATCCAATGCCATCGCAGGCCCGGTTCCTAATAATAAAAAAACACATAACACTAACATTAATTTTTCTAAAACCTTCATGATATCTCCTTTTGAATCGCAAAATAGAATGTGGGAATACTTTTGAATCAATTGCTGTTCTATAAAGCAATTCAAATGCCAGTTTCCAACCAGGCCGAATGATTATTTATTATTTGTTTAATTCAATGGGTTGAACAAACGTGAAAGAGGGTTACCGGGAGGTTTTTCAAAATCCGGAGAACTATTGTGTAATTCAGGTAATACCAGAGATTGCCTATCTATGTAATTCATGTAACAATAGTTCATCCGTTTCCTATCACCATAAATATCTAATATAATTTATAATTATTTTCTTTGTGCACCATTATCCAACACAAACCGCACCATGGTTTCATAGGGCTGGGCGCCCACCAGTTTCATTTTATCCATCACAAAGGTGGGGGCAGCCAGAATGTCCATGTCCCTGGAGAGCTCCCAGTCCTGATCCACATGATCCTTGAATTGGTCTGATGCCAAGACCTTTACGGCCTCCTCCCGGGAGAGCCCCAAGGACGCGGCAAGATCTGCAAGAACCTCCGTGCTGGAGATGTCTTTGCCTTCCACGTAATTGGCCCGGAAAATCGCGTTATGAAAGGCGGTTCCCTGGTGGTTGACGGTGGCCCAGACGCTGAGTTCATGGGCTTTCCGGCTGTTATAAATCTTCTCGTTGGCTACAAAATCCAGCCCGGATTCAGCAGCGATATTTTTAAACCGGCTTTCCATGGCTTGCCTGTCAAACTCGCGCTCCGCCGCCACCTGCTTCATGGACACCCCTTCCAAAGGAAGGTTCGGACGAAGGGGAAACGCACGCCATTGAATCTCAATGAAAAATTCTTTTGCAAGCTTTTCAATACGGCCCGTACTGAAATAACACCAGGGTCAGATATAATCTGAAAAAATTTCAAGTTTCATAAGGTCCGTCATTTCGTTCTCCTTAGATTAAACATGGAATTCCGACCGGACTTGGTTTTCACACCCCATACTGCATATAGATCACATCCAGCCATTGATTGAATTTATACCCCACTTCCTTCAGCCGGGCAACCACTGAAAAACCCAGTTTTTCATGGAGCCGGATGCTGGGCGTTTGGTCTGCGGCAATGATGGAAATAAGGGAGTGAAATCCCGAACCGTTTGCCCTTCCAAGCAAATGCCGAAGGAGCTGTTCGCCGATGCCTTGATGCAGGGTCCGGGAATCCACGTAAACGGAAATTTCTCCGGTGTATGCATAGGCGGCTCTTTCCTTGAACCTTGAAATTGCGCCCCATCCCAGAAGGGTATTGTGTTCTTCGGCCACAATCACCGGGTATTTTTCGCTTCTATCGGCAAACCATTGGTTTCTGGACGCCATGGTTTCCGGGTCTATCTGAAACGTGCAGGTGGATCCCAAGACGTAGTCGTTGTAAATCTCATTGATGCGGATCAGGTCTCCCGCTTGGGCGTTTCTAAGGTTGATTTCCATGGTGTTTTGTTTTTCCCGTTAAAAAATGACGATTTGATTCAGATTGGGCTTGCATTGTTTTCGGATTTCTGTAAAATAGCCCCATTCACATAATGAACTGATATTTATCTTAATTTGCAGGGGGAAACCATGTCGAAAACCAAAGATACCAAAAAAGAAGAGAAGAAAAAACCGCTAAAAACCACCAAAGAAAAAAAACAGGAAAAACGGGAAAAAAAGAGCAAAATTATCGGCAGCTAAAAACCCGCAGCTTAAAGGCCCCTTCATTCCAAGGGGCCCCATGGCATTCAGGACATTTCCAGGTGAAATGACCGGGGATTGTCCTTTTCCCGAACGAGTCGTCATGCCTCGTAATCCACAAGAATTCTTTCCGCGGTCACCTTTCCCACAAAACTTCCGGCCAGGACATGCTCCGGGTGTTTCATATAGATCCGGCAATCCTCCTGATTTTCAAACGCGGAATACAGCACCACATCATAGGATCTTGGCGTTTGACTCAGATCAATCCCCACCTCGATATGTTTGATCTCCGGGATTTTGTCTTTCAACCCGGTCAGGAGGGTTTTTAGTTTCACCGCATTTTCTTGTTTGGTGGCGCCTTCGGCAAAATCTTTCAACCTCCACATGACAATATGTTTGAACATGACTTTGGCCCTCCTGTTCCCCCGGAAAAATTTCATCATCTATTGGATTGTCTCTCGCATTCAAAGGATACCGAGGCGGCCAGGAGAAGGCGATGAAGGTGTACGCTTTTGTACATCAAGGAGCCTTTGACACAGCCAACGAAAGTAGCGTTTGAATGCGAGAGACAATCAATAAAAAAGCCAAATGATCCGATAAGGTATCAATTGGCTTTTTATTTTAATGTGGTGGAGCTGAGGGGGCTCGAACCCCTGGCCTCATGACTGCCAGTCATGCGCTCTCCCAGCTGAGCTACAGCCCCGACAAGTAATGGGTGAACTAACAAAACCCGAGTTTGATGTCAATAAGTATTTCACAGCAATATAAAGGCTTTTTACAATATCCCTAGGGGCTCACCGGAGAAGCGGTTTGAGCAAGATCGGCCATGAGCTCCGTAAACTTGTTGTAGGTATCGGCCATCTCGTTGTAGGCTTGATAGGCCTCTTTCAGGTTTTCATCCACGGCATGCTTTGTAAGGTTCAGGGCGGATGTTTTCAGATCTCCGGACAATAAACCGATTTTATCCGAAACCGCTTTTTCCACCTGACCCCGTATGAGCCCCGGAATTTTTTCAGCCAGGGTGCTGATCAGCCTTCCGTCCTTGGCCGCCCTTTTCAAATCAGTCCCTTCCTTGAGAACCGTCTGGATGGTGGTCATGGAGGAATGAACGGTTCGCAGCAGCATGTTGATATCCTGAATGGTTCGCAAGATCCCGTAAGCCGCATAAAAAATGCAGGACTGCAGAAGCAGGGTTGCCAGGAGAACCGGAATAACTCTTTTGAAAATCATTTTCATGGATGTTGGCCTGAATATTTATAAAGTCACTTTTTAAAAACGTGGCGCACCCTATTAAAAAATGGGATTCTTGTCAAGATTCATGCTTTTGTGGCAAATGCCTTGAAAAAAGTATAACAAAAGACCCCGTCGGGTTCCGTGGTTCTGGTCAACCCTTTAATCCCCTCACCAAAGGTTTCCGGATCTATCAATCCTGCCCCAATGGACGCTTCCCGCACCCCTTCAATCATGGCCGTAAACGTGTTCAGGGTAAAACCTTCCACCAGCCGGGGTTTGGTGGAATCCACATAAACCATTCTCGGAGATACATGAATGGACTCAAAATCAGCACCCTTTAAAAGGGGATACAACTCTCTTCCCATGTTTGCATTGCCCCCTGCCCTTTTTTGCAGTTCCACCTGGCATTGGATGGCCTTGCGGGCAGCCTCACTGTCCGGGAAGAAATAGGCTGATCCATGATCCCCCTCGATCACCGTCATGGTGCCACCGCTCTTGAGAAGCTTTTTAAGCCCCTTCAAGGCTTCAACCGGCTTTTTCAAATGTTCCAGTACAAAACAGACAAAGATGTGATCAAAGGATTCCGGCTCAAAGGGAAGCTGAAAGATGTCTCCCTGCCGGAATTCCACATTTTTATAACCTGCTTCCCCGATTTTTTTCCGGGCTTCTGAAACCGATGCCTCGGAGATGTCCACGGCAGTGATCCATGCCCGGGGACTGGTTCGGGCCAGGGTGATGGTTTGCGCCCCTACACCGCATCCGGCTTCAAGCACCCGGCTGCCCGGGGGAAATTCCGTGTCTACATGCAACAATTCTTCAAGGGTTGAGGCCTGATCCTGAAGCCTTGTGTTTTCTCTTGGATGATACCCGTGAACGTAATTCATATTTACCCTTTGGTTAAAAGCCAATAATAAAGGAAGACAAAATCATTTCAATCATTTTAAAGGTTCAAATTCCCCCGGAAGATGGTAATGGCCTGGCCCTTGAGCAGCACTTGGTTTTCGGCCAGTTTGCATCGGACAATACCCCCTCTTTTTGACGCCTGATATCCTGTGAGTTCCATTTCACCCAATTTGTCCGCCCAATACGGGGCAAGATAGCAATGGGCAGAGCCTGTAACCGGATCTTCATCGATCCCCACGGCCGGGGCAAAAAATCTGGATACAAAATCATAGCCGCTTGTGCTTGATAAGGCGGTAACCATGACGGCCAAGGCATCGGATTCCCCAAGCATCCTGAAATCCGGCTGAAGTTCCATTACTTCCTCATCGGATTCCAATTCCATAAGGTAAAGGGGCTTGCCGTCTGAAATAAATTTGCCGGTAAATCTTGGGTTTGCCCCCAGGGCTTTGGAGAGAACCGGATCATGGGGGATGGGTTCGACTTTTCTCAAGGGGAAGACCATTTCGATCCAGTCGGCCTGTTTCTCTGCCCTCAGAATACCGCTTCTGGTATGGAAAATAGCCTGT
>VMSV01000038.1 GCA_013791935.1 Desulfobacteraceae bacterium
ACCGGTCCGGCCGTCCGATGGCAAACCCATTGGAAAAATCGCCTGGATTCAGTGCGTGGGTTCAAGGAATATCATGATCGGTGCGGATTTCTGCTCCAGTGCCTGCTGCATGTTTGCTTTAAAAGAAGCCCGGCTGGCCAAGGCCAAGCTTGGGGAAGAAACTGATACGGCGCTGTTCTATATGGACATGCGAACCTTTGGCCGGGATTTCCAGCGGTACCGGGATGAAACCGAGAAGAAGCATGGGGTCCGGCTGGTACGGTGCCGGGTTCACAGCATCGAACCGGGGGAGAACGCCGGGGATTTAAAACTGGCCTTTGTGGATCATTCCGGGGTTCAGAAAGAAGAGTCTTTTGATCTGGTGGTCCTTTCCACCGGGCAGAAAAAATCCGGGAACAACCTGGCCGAAACCCTTGGCATGGCCTCTTCCGAGGGGTTGGAAATATTGGATTCCGCCCTGGGGTTGAAGGATATCGCAGCCACCGTGATCAGCGCCAGCAAAGCCGCCTCCCGAATGGCGGCTCTGGTTTCCGGGGCCACGGATAAAGCCTCATCAGAAATCAAGGCAGGAACCGGAAGGGAAGAAACCGGATATGCCGAGCGGCCCCGGATCGGGGTGGCGGTGTGTCTGCCGGACCCGGACAAAGACGGAATGTTGGACCGGGAAGGGTTTGTGGCAAGTCTGGGCTGCCTTCCGGAAACTGTGGTCACGGGATTTTTTAATGATACCCAGGCCAAAGAAGGCTGGAGTTTGGTGGGGGATTTTGTTCTGGACAACAAACTCAACCGCCTGGTGGTGGTATCCCCGAGGCCTGACCGGTTATCCCCGACAACCCTGGCCCTGTACCGGGCTTCCGGGCTTACAACCTCCCTTGTGGAATTTGTGGATCTCCATCTGATCACCGGCAGTCAGCAGCCGGTATCGGAAAAAACCCGGATCGCTCTTGGAGTTGTGGAAATGGCCATCAACCGCCTTCGATCCCGCAAAGCCAGAACCGGAAAGCCTGTGGATGTCGCCAAACAGGCTTTGATCATCGGAAGCGGCCCTGCGGGTCTGAGCACGGCCATAGCCCTGGCGGCTTTCAATCTTCCCGTCACCCTCATTGAAAAGGCCGATAGCCTTGGCGGAAATGCTGCAAATATTGTGGATCCGGAAACCCGGAAGAGGGTGGATGACTTGATTCAGAAGGTAGAAACCCTCGAGGGCATTCGAATATTGAAAAACTGCCAATGGAAGGAAACCGAGGGGTTTGCCGGCAGGTTATCCACCACGGTGACCTTGGACACCGGGGAGAAGCAAAAGGTCAACCACGGGGCGATGATTCTGGCCACGGGCGGGGGGAAAGCCCAATTTGCTGAATACACCTGTGGCGGGCATGATAAAATTCTCACCCAGTTTGACCTGGAGCATCGGCTTGCGGATTCGCAAGCCTCCCTTACGGACGTAAAGACCGTGGTGATGATTCAATGCGCAGGATCACGGGAAGAACCCCGGAATTACTGCAGCCGGATCTGCTGCGTTAAAGCCCTGAAAAATGCCATCCGAATCAAGGAGACTTCTCCTGAAACCACGATTTATGTCCTGTATCGGGATATCATGACCTACGGGGACCAGGAACAAATCTATACCCAAGCCCGGCGTCTGGGGGTTTTGTTCGTGCCCTTTGACCTTCCGGAACGGCCCAAAGTATCGATCCAGGAAAACACACCCGGGGTGGAAATCTTTGATCCGATTTTAAACGAAGCCCTTTGCTTGAAGCCGGATCTTCTGGTGTTGTCTTCCGGGGTGGTGCCGGGTTCTTCCAATGGATTTGCGGAGGCGGGATTATGCCAAATCACGGAAGACGGTTTTATTCAGGAAGCAGACAGTAAATGGCGGCCCATGGATACCGGCAGGGAAGGGGTGTTTGTTTGCGGCCTGGCCCGGAACCCGGTGAATGCCAAAGAGGCCATGGATGAAGGAGAAGCCGCAGCATTGCGTGCTTTGAGGATTCTTCTCCAGGACCGGCTCCATCCCCAGCGCCTGGCGGCCAGGGTGAGGCATGCCCTTTGTTCCCGGTGCGGACTGTGTATTTCAACCTGCATGTATGGCGCCCGGTATTTTGATCCGCAAACCAGGCAGGTCATGGTGGACCCGGCATCCTGCCAGGGTTGCGGAACTTGTGCTGCGATGTGCCCCAACAGTGCCACGGTGATGGGAGATTTTGAGGATAACGGGGTCATGGACGCCCTTGAAGCGGCTTTGGATTAAAGTTTCAAAAGGAGTAAAACGGTGAGTATTAAGAATTTGGCCCCTTTACGGCCCATCCATAGTGTTCCGGACCTGTGCATGGCCTGCGGAACCTGTTCAGCCGGTTGCCCCATCACCGGTATGGACGGGTTTGATCCCCGGAAGATTGTCCGAATGGTTCTCATGGGAAGGGACCGGGAGCTGGTGGAATCCAAACTTCCCTGGATCTGTACCCTGTGCGGGAAGTGTGAGTACGCTTGTCCCATGGGGATCAATATCGTCCAGATGATTCGTTCCGCAAGGGGGATGGTGGACCGGGACAAGGTTCCTGGCCAGATTCATAAAGGGGTGGAGCTCGGGCTTAAAACCGGAAACAACCTGGGACTGCCTGCGGAAGATTTTACTTTCATTATTGAAGATGTGGCGTCGGAGCTGGCGGAAGAACCGGGGTTTGAAGACTTTACGGCTCCCCTGGATAAAAAGGGGGCCAACCTGCTTCATACCCTGCACAACAAGCTGGTCAATACCCAAAACGAAGACCTGGTCCACTGGTGGAAGATTTTTCACCTGGCCAAGGAAGACTTTACCATCCCGAGTGAAAACTGGGAGGGCGTGAACTGGGGGCTTTTTTCCGGGGATGATGACGCCATGAAAATTGTTGTGGGCCGAATTGTAGACCATATGAAAAACCTGGAGATCAAGAATCTCATGTACCCGGAGTGAGGGCACGCTTACATGGCGACCCGGTCCGGGTTGCAAAAATGGTATCCGGAATTTTTCGACCAATACGGCGTTTTTACGGTGTTTGATCTTCTGGTGGACTATCTCAAATCCGGCAGGATTCAAGTGGACAAATCCATCAATTCCGTTCGAGCCGCCTATCATGATCCGTGCAACTACGGTAGAAAATCCATGGATGCGTTCGGAAAAGCCTATTACGAAGAACCCCGGTGGATCATGGACCAGTGCATGTCCGACTGGGTGGATTTATTTCCCAAAGAAGGCAATCAATACTGCTGCGGCGGTGGCGGAGGAACCTTGTTAACCCCCTATAAAGAGGAGCGGGTGCATTACGCCCGGAAAAAAATGGAGCAGATCAAACGGGCCGGTGTTGAATTGATGGTGATTCCCTGCCACAGTTGCCACGGCCAGATCAAAGCCATGGCGGAAATTTATGACATGCCGGATCTTCAAGTGAAGTATCTATGGGAAGTGGTGGCCGACGCTCTGGTGATTCCATGAGCCCATTTCATGAACTCTACAAACGTCTGACCCAAGCCATGGATGTGCCGGATCTGGTGATTCGTGTTGCCGGGGTCAAACTGTTTCATGCGGGAGAGGACATCCCCGATGACATTCGGATGTATGCTCCGGACGGGATTACCGTTACGTCCTGCCAGGCCATTCGTTCCGCCACCATGGAAGACGCGGTCTATCTTACCAAGGAGAACATCGGGTGTGTGGCTGCCGCCATCAGCTTGGGGCTTGTGGATGAATACCAGCCCGATCCCCTGGAGGGTGAACGGGAATACACCGAGATCATGCGAAAGAGCAGCGGGAAGGAGGAGGATTTTGTCCCTCCGGCCCCTGCTGACTTCACCGAAGGCATGGTCTATGCCTGCCAGGATTCAGGCCACAAGGAATTCAGCCTGTTCGGAGAAGAAGATTCCGGTAGATATGCCACCCTGGAGATCGCCAGAAAAGCCATCTCTCATATGCGCTCCATCCAGCCTCCGGATATTCTGGGCGTGTTCTATTTTTCCCCGGATTTTGAAGAGGTGGACATCACCCCGGATATTGTTGTGCTTTCCCTTCGGCCCGTGGAGTTGTGCCGAGTGGTTCAGGGGTATCAATATCTGACGGGAGAACGGGTGAAGGCCGATATCGGCGGCGTCCGGGCCGGTTGCGCGGATCTGATTGTGGAACCCTTTATGACCGGCGAGATCAACTTCTCCCCCTATTGCCTGGGTGCCCGCCTAATCGCAAAATTCGAAGCCGACCGCATGGGCATGAGCATGCCTTTTTCCGTTTTCGAAACCATGGTTAAGGGCATGGAAGCGTCCATGACCGGGTTTCCCTTTCCTCAGTATCCCGGAGCAAATCCCAATCCGTGATTTAGAGTCAATGCCGTTTCCTTAAGACAATTCATCTGTCATACGGGCGGGGATAAACCCCGCCCCTACAAAGCAGAGTGCGCTTTGAACGTAGGGGTGGGGTTTATCCCCACCCGCTTTGAACGTAGGGGTGGGGTTTATCCCCACCCGCGAATTTGCTTGAGGCAACGGTATTAGATTTAGAATTCATTTGCACAGATTATCGTGAAATCAGTCAAAGTGGTGGCCGGTTTTCCTGCCGTATATGGTTTGTGCTTGACCCTTATACCGTGTTCCGGTATAACTGAAGCAAGATGATGAGGATCTAAATGACTATCCGAAATTTCAAAAACAAGGGAACTGAGGATGTCAATTATGGGAGAGCTACCAAAGAAGCGCTTCGAATTCTTCCTAGATTACTGCATCGAAAAGCCCAAGTAAAGCTCGCTCGATTGGGAGCTGTGATTTCAATTCAGGACTTGCAAGAGGTTCTTGGAAATCATTTTGAAAAACTATCAGGGGACAGAAAGGGCCAATACAGCATTCGAATAAACGACCAATATCGTATTTGTTTTAAGTGGGAAAAAGAAAATGCAATTGATGTCGAGATTCTCGATTACCATAAATAATGGAGGTTTGTAATATGAATGAAATACATTACACTCCGATACACCCCGGTGAAGTGCTGATGGATGAATTGGATGAGATCGGTCTTACCCAATCCGCGCTTGCAAAACACATTGGTGTCTTACCGAAAACCATAAACGAGATTTGTCGAGGAAAGAGGGGTATCAGTGTGGAGATGGCCATGAAGCTTTCCAAGGCTTTCGGCGGTAGCCCGCAGTTTTGGTTGAACCTGCAAAACAACTGGGAAATCAGCCAATTGGACGAATCGGCTTTTGAGGGTATCGGGCACGTTGCAGCCTGATTTTCCCCAACGTTATATTAAAAAAGAGATGTTGAATGATTAAAACCATAATGATTGGTCAAACAGAAAGCATCTGAAACCAATCGTTTCCCCGGTGTCAAATGCCACCGGGGAAGCCTTGGGGTCGATCCTCGAAACCGCAGGCTAACCTGCCGGGATGGTTTCAATCTTTCGAACTTCTTTCATGGTGATGGCGTCCTCCGGGCAGGTGACTGCACAAAGCCCGCATCCCATGCATCTATCCTCATCCACCTGTGCCGTGTCCCCTTTTCCTCCCATGCTAATGGCGTAAAAATAGCACCGGTCGATGCAGGCATCGCAGGCTGAACAATTTTCGGAATCCACAACGGCCAGAAATCGGCTGGGAGCAGCAAAGGTTTTTGCGTATTTCTTATCTCCAGGCCAGTTGCTGCAGGATTGATTGTCGCAATTGCAGATCATGTATCCCAAAGACTGGGTGTTGATCACGCAGTGGACCAAGCCTTCTTTCTCGCACATATGAAGCATTTCCATGGCCTGTTCCTTGGTAAGTTCCCTGCCCGTTCCCCGGTCAATGGCATAAACCGCCGCCTTATCCAACTGCATGCACACTTCCAGGGGAACCTCCGTAACCGGATGGATGGTTCGGCATGAACAAGCCGTCACGGCAATGACGTTTGCTTCCTGGATCATTTTTTCCACATCATCCATGGCCAGCACCTGGGTTTTGGCATCCACGGTGACGTTGATCGGAACCACCCGCATAAACGGGGTATAACCGGCCTGATCCCTGCCTTCCTGCATATCTTTGACCAGGGTTTTTTCGAATTCTCTTAACAGGGCCAGGTATCCTTCGGGAATGTCCGGAGAAAGGACTGTGCCGTCATGGAATTGAACATAATTTCTGATTTTGTAATAGCGTGTCTCGCCGGGTTTTTTGGATTTAAAGAGGAGTCCTTTTAAAAACAGCGGCCGGACCATTTTTTCCGCCTTTTCCAGGGGGATTCCTGCCTTTTGGGCAATTTCTTCAACGGTTCCGGGCGGGGCTGCCGCCAACACAAATTTTGCTTCATCTTCGTCAGCGATCATTGCAAACATTTCGGGGATGATTCCAGACCCCTTGATGCCGATACTCTCAGCGAGTTGTTCATACAATGTCAGATCAGCCATACATAACCTCCTTTTGGGGATTAACAAACCATTATATTTTTAGGGGGCGGATTGAAAAAATGGTGCAAACATTCAATCCGCCATTTTCTTCTGTTGAGCGTTCTGCCTCGCCCCTCTTGCAGTATTCCGGGTTTTCATACGGAAAGTCCCGCCTGGTAACCCGAAAGGATGGCTTCTCTGATCCGTTGAGGATTTGCTGAATCCCCTATGTTGCTGGCCTCGGGCACCTTGTCTTTGATGGACTGGAAGAGGGTGTCGTTTTTTTGATACCCCACGGCGATAATGACGGAATCCGCCTGGATTTCCTGTTGCTTGCCATCGGCGGTTTTCACAAGAATACCCTCTTCCTTAATTTCCAGGCAAGTGGTATTGGTCATCATCATTACCTGTTTTTCCCGCAATCCATCCAAAAGCCGCCGCCGAACCATGGGTGCCATGTCATTGGCCACCCGCTTGATCATTTCAACCACAATGACGTGTTTGCCTTTTTCCGATAAAAAGTGTCCGGTCTCACACCCCACCATTCCCCCGCCAATGATGACCACGTTTTGACCCACTTGCCGGCCCGCGAGAACATCCTGGGCAGCCAACACTTGGGGTTGCTTTACGCCCGGCATATCTGTCATTAAGGGAGCAGCGCCCGCAGCGATAATCACTGCATCAGGTTTTTTCTCCAAAATCATGTCCGGAGTGACAACCGTATTATATTCGATAGTAACGCCGGATCGGGTTAATTGGTCGGCCATGTACGAAATCAGGTTGGTGAGCTCCTCCTTATGGGGGGGTAGTTTGGCGATGGCCAATTGTCCTCCCAATTCAGAGCTCTTTTCATAGAGCGCAACCTTATGCCCTCTCCGGGCAGCCACACTGGCGGCCTGCATGCCGGCCGGTCCGCCTCCCACGACCATAACCGTCTTGGGTTTTGCAACCGGCTGGATTCTAAATGCCCTTTCCCTGCCCATCGCTGCGTTCACCGCACAGGCCGTGCCGCGTCCTTCCGTTACCGGGCGCTCAATACATTCCATGCAATTAATACAGGGGATGATTTCATTCCACCGTCCTGCGGCCACCTTGTTGGGTAAATCAGGGTCCGCGATCAGGCGCCGGCCGATGGAGATGAAATCAGCCTTGCCTTGCTCAAGGATTTCCTCGCCAAGCTCAGTGTCCAGCCTGCCCACGGCAATCACCGGAACCTTGCTGATTTTCTTTACTTCCGCTGCCAGGGGGATGAGAAATCCCGGAATATCGCAAATGGGCGCCCGGATGGCCATGGAGTAAGCACCATAGGCGGATACATGCAGGGCATCGGATCCGGCTTCTTCGAGCATGGGAACCATCTGTAGGGTCTCTTCCAGGGTCAGGCCGCCGTCAAAACCAAATTCCTGGCCATTTAAGCGGGGCCAGACCGGAAAATCCGGTCCAACGAGTTTCCGGGTTTCCTTGAGAATCTCCACCAGAATTCTGGCCCGGTTTTCCACGGAGCCGCCGTATTGATCGGTGCGCTGGTTGGTGGCCGGAGAAAGAAACGAGGCAAGCAGGTACTGGTGTGCGGCATGCATCTCCACCCCGTCAAGACCCGCCTCCTTGGCCCGTACCGCAGCACTGACAAACCATTGGATTCTCTCGTGTATTTCATCCAGTGTCAATCCGTGGGGAGCCCCTGCCATGACCCCCATGACCCGGGCGGGGACGACAAGCGGTGATGGCCCTACCTGCAAAGGCTTTCCGTCTTTTAATTCCCAGCTGGAGTGCTGCAGTTGTATGGCAATTTTGGTGCCGTAGGCGTGAACCACTTCGGCCAGTTTTTTAAATCCGGGAATATAGCTGTCATTGCCCAGGGTGAGCTGATGGTTGGATACATTGCACTGCACGGAAGGAGCGGTGACCTCTATAATGATCAGGCCCACACCGCCTTTGGCTCGGGCTTCAAGATAATCAATAAACCGTTGGCTTACGTAACCGCCTTCATCATGGAAACCGGTACCCATGGGTGGCAACACAATTCTGTTCTTTAAGGCCATGGCCCCAATTTTTCCAGGGGTAAACAGATGCTTATATTCTTTTATCATTTTATTTTCCTCCGTAATCGGTTTCAAAAAAATGGATGATTCCCATCAATAGTTTTTGTGAGTTAAAATTATTGTTTCAAGGCGTTGCAAGTTCAGGTGGGGCTCTGCGACTTGGAAATATAAGCTCATATGCTCAGCTTACCCCTGAACAACGATATCAGATTTATTTATTTTTGAAAGAAGGATTTTTTTAAATAGCAGATAACTGTAAAATTGGCGATCAAAAATACATGAACCTTTGTTGTGATGGGGGATTCGGTAAATGAAATACTTTAGACTTTTGGGAGAGTGAGGATGGGAATCAAACGAATTGTTTAACGCAAAGATCAAATGATGTTATAAGGGATAGGATTTGAAACTGAGGGCGGGAATTTTTCCTTGAAACACACTTTTTGGGAAAGGCAAATCAGAATGGAAAATACGGCATTAAACTATTTAGAGGCAAACCAGGACAAGCTCAATCGCCTGGCCGGAGAAATCTGGGCACGCCCTGAAATTGCTTTGAAGGAGGAGTTTGCTTCCCGGCAAATCGCCCTTCATCTTGAACAGGCAGGTTTTTCCATTACCAAAAATATCGGGCAGATGCCGACTGCTTTTGTGGCCCAATGGGGTCAAGGCAAGCCCATAATAGGCATCCTGGGTGAATATGACGCCTTGCCCGGTTTGTCCCAAAAAGTATCTCCAGACAAAGAACCCATGGAAGAAAACGGTCCGGGCCACGGCTGTGGACACAATCTTTTGGGGGTGGCCAGTCTGGGTGCTGCCCTTGCGGTGAAAGAAGCCATGGCCCAGCATCAGCTCAAAGGCACCATCCGGTACTATGGCTGCCCTGCTGAAGAAACCCTGGTGGGGAAAGTCTATATGGCCAGAGCCGGTGTTTTTCATGACCTGGATGCGGCCATTACCTGGCATCCCGGATATCTCAACACCGTATCCAATGTCTCCCTTGCCGCGCTGAACTCCTTCAAAGTAAACTTCCACGGCGTTTCCACCCACGCCGGTGCCACGCCCCAACTCGGGCGAAGCGCACTCAAAGGGGTTGAACTCATGGACATCGGTGTGAACTACCTTCGGGAGCATATCAGCTCCAAGGCGCGTATTCACAGCGTGATTCCCCATGGCGGGAAAGCCCCCAATGTGGTCCCGGACTATGCCCAGATATGGTACTATGTGCGGGCCCCGAAACGAAAACAGGTGGACGCCATCTATTCCTGGATGCTCGATATCGCCAAGGGCGCGGCCTTAATGACCCAAACCACCTATGACATTGAATTTTTAACGGGTGGCCATGATGTGCTTCCCAACAAAACCATCGGCCAGGTTTTTCATGAAAAAATGAAGCAGGTCGGTCCTCCCCAATGGTCTTCAGAAGAAATGGAATTTGCCCAAAAACTCCAATCCAATTTCCCGAAAGATGCGGTTCAAAAAAGCTTGCAATACTTCCGAATGACCGCAGAAGAGATTGGTGCCCCGTTCTGCAAAATCATCAAAGAACCTTCCGATGAAGTGATCACCGTTGGGGGTTCTTCCGATGTGGGGGATGTGAGCTATATTACACCCACCGCCCAGATCAGTACCTGCTGCCAGGTCTTAGGTGCATCGAGCCATAGCTGGGAAGTGGTGGCCACATCCGGTTCCGGCATCGGTTTCAAAGGCATGATCATGGCCGCCAAGGTGATGGCCCTGGCCGCTCTGGAGCTTGAGACAAAACCGGAACTGCTGGTAAAAGCCAGGGAAGAATTTGAAAAGGCAACCCAGGGGAAAACATATGTGTCACCACTGCCCGAGGATGCGGTGCCGCTTTAAGGAAGGGGTTTCGGGGAAGGGGCTTGGCTTCAAACCACCAGCCTTAATCTGTCGGTATGAATTGAAAACCATTTAAAATGATTGACATTTCCACCAATTTTATGAATAACGAAGAACCGTTTATGCCTGTTTATAATTTTTGTCCAAAACAGAAACCTCATATAAAGGAGCCTTTAAGAATGAAAACACGATTTACCGAAATGCTGGGAATTAAGTATCCAATTATGTGTGGGGGAATGATGCGGCTGGCCTATCCTTCCCTATGTGCCGCCATTTCAAATGCAGGCGGTTTGGGGAATCTCACGTCCACCATGTACAAAGACAAAGCGGAGCTTGTCGCTGCCATTCGCGAGGTGAGAAAACTCACCAATAATCCCTTTAGCGTCAATGTCACCCTGCTGCCGTCCATGGCAAAAGGGCCGGAACAATACAGGGATTATTTCGATGCCTGTGCCGAAGAAAAAGTGCCGGCCATGGAAATCAGTGGTCTTCCCCTGAATCGTTTTGAAAACGGCAAGTATTTACAAAAATTAAAAGATGCCGGTGTCAAGCTGTTCCACAAGGTGGGATCGGTCAAGCATGGTAAAAGTGCTGAAAAAGCCGGCTATGACGGCGTGATCGCAGCCGGGGTGGAGGAGGGAGGCCATCCTTTGAATGAAAATGTCGCCACAACGGTGTTAACGCCGCGCCTGGTGGAAGAAGTGGCTATCCCCGTGATCACAGCAGGGGGGATGGCCAATGGCAGAAGCCTGGCGGCGGCCCTTTGTTTAGGTGCCGAAGGGATTCTCATGGCCACCCGTTTTATCAATACCGTTGAATGCCAAGTCCATGAAAAAGTCTATCAGGAATTGATCAACCGTCAGGAAAATGAAACCGTTCTCTATGGAAACAGCATCGGGCTGCAGGGTCGGGCCCTGATCAACGATTCCATCAGGGAAGTGATGGCAGTCGAAGCCAGAAACGGTAGTCTTGAAGAAGTCCTGCCCCATATTTCAGGCCAGTACGGAGATCACATCTGGAAGGAAGGAAACATGCAGACGGGACTTATCCCCGTGGGGCAGAGCATCGGGCTGATCCATGACACGGTTACCTGCAAGGAACTGTTGGACAGAATGGTAAAGGAAGCGGAAGCGATCATAAAGGAAAATATGGCGAAATTTTAACAGACCCATAACCTTGGATTTTATTAATGTTAACCTGAAAAGGAGGGAAAGTAATTATGGCTGATATTCGTTTTGATGGAAGAGTGGCTATCGTAACCGGTGCCGGAGCAGGGATCGGAAAGGCTCATGCGCTGGAGTTGGCAAAACGGGGCGCTAAGGTGGTGGTCAACGATCTGGGGGGTGCAAGGGACGGATCAGGTGCGAGCACGGCCGCTGCCGACCAGGTAGTAAATGAAATCAAGGCCGCCGGTGGAGAAGCGGTGGCCAATTACGATTCGGTGTCCACCATGGAAGGCGGGCAAAAGATTGTCGATACCGCCATGGATTGCTACGGCCAGGTGGATATTCTCATCAATAATGCCGGTATTTTAAGGGATAAAAGTATTCTGAAGATGACCGAAGCGGAATGGGACGCGGTGCTCAACGTTCATTTGAAGGGAGCTTTCTGCGTAACCCAACCGGCATTGAAGGTGATGCGTGAAAAACAATACGGCCGGATCGTTTTCACCAGCTCCATGTCCGGGTTGTATGGAAATTTTGGTCAGGCCAACTACGGGGCGGCGAAGATGGGTTTGGTGGGATTCATGAATACGCTGAAACTTGAAACCGCCAAATACAATATCAAAATCAATACCATTGCACCCAATGCCCTCTCAAGGATGACGGAGGATGTCTTTCCTCCGGGCATGGCGGAGAAAATGCGACCCCAATTCAATGTGCCCATCGCCTTGTACCTGTGCGCGGAAGAAATGATGGATTCGGGAATGGTCATTGTCATGGGTGCCGGATGGTATGGCCGAACTGCCCTGGTGGTCAGCCCGGGGGTTTGCATCGGGGATACCCAGCGGGACATCGCTGCGGAAGAAATCCGGGACAATTGGAATAAAATTACTGATCTGTCGAGTGCCGAAGTCGCTGAAGGCGGCAATTCCATCTTTAAATTGATGGAACCGCTTCTAAAATAAAAGGGTATTGAGGGGCCGCGTCTTGACTTACGACGATCCATGTCCATCTGTCACAATCAGGACGCGGTCCCCATATCATTCTATAGGGCAGACACATGGATCTTCTGCCCTCCGCCCGGCCCATCCATCGTATGGGCGACCCCATGTGATTCCATCCTATTCTTATCCCGAAGAGACCCCTCTGTGCTTTTACGGGTTTCGACCCCGAAAATTTACCCCTTTGCTACTAAGATAATGCGCAGAGCCATTGTCCTGCACTTAAAAATTTTCATGCAAGATTCAGGTATTTAGAAAATTCTTATTGTTTATATGATTATATAATTATATTTAAATCATTAAATAACAGACTGCCAAAGCTCATAAGGCAACGGCCCAAGCCTTAAGGTGAAACCGGATAGCTTGAATATTTTTAAAAACCCTTATAGCCGATATCAGGAGTAAACATGGGAAATAAAACATCGATCAAAACCAGTGAGCAAAAGCAATGGGCCAGAGAGCATCTTGTCGGCCTTGAACCATTACTCTGGCCGATATTTTCACCGGATTTTAAATCCCTGGATGAGGAAGGGGTCCGAAATGATGTTCGAAACAGCATTCGTCATGGGTTTTGTTCGGTATTTTGTATGAGCCTCGGATTGACCAATGAGGAATACCGGAAAATGATACAGGTGGCGTGTGATGAAGCAAAAGGAAAAATTGGGGTGGGGGCCTCAGTTGCTGGGCAACCCCTTGAAGGCGATATTGAGATGATGGAGTTCTGCAAAAAAGCAGGCTGTACCTACCTGTCCATTGGCCTTAGTAGAAATCCCAAGCACCGTCCCCAAACCGAAGAGGAATTCTATCAGGCCTACTTGCCGCGAATGGAAGCAGCGAAACTGCCGGTTGTCTTGTATGCTTCGGTCGTTCCGCATCAACGCAAATTCGGAATTGACGGTGTTCCCATAAATGTTTTTGATCGTCTGGCGGATTTGCCGAATGTTGTGGCGGTGAAGGTTTCTCAGCCGGTGAGCATGACCGCCACGCTACAACTGTGTGAGCGGACTTGTGGCAGATTGATTATCGGCCCCACAAACCTCGATTTTGTTCCCATTCTGGCAAAACATTATCATCAGCAATGGAGTGGCCAATGGAATGTTGAAGCCGTTAATTCTCCTGGAAAACCCTATGGTGTGGAAATGATGAAGCTGTTCGGGCAGGGAAAATATGATGAAGCCATGAAACTTTTTGACATTATTGAGCCGCTGCATTCCGCCTTTTTTCAATTGCAGGTGGGATATATCCGTCAAACCAACCATCCATGGGGGCACAACAAGTATTATCAATGGGTGGTGGGCGGAAATGGCGGGCTTATCAAAAACCTTCACTACAAAAACGATCTCGTGCAGCCGCTGGACGATAAAGAGCGGGAGAAAATCAGAAACCTCTATCATAGCGCCGGCATTGAAACCGTTACAGCCCCGGAAGAAGAATTTATCGTGGGAAAGGCGGCTTACGCCAGAGGGGTTCGGGCCAAAGATTTGCCTGAAACACCCTATTATAAATGACAGGTCGTCGGCTGAAGGACGATAATTCCCAAGGCTGCATAAATATAATCAAGAAAATGGATCCAGGTTTTGCAGCAGCCAACCCCTTCCCGCTTGTTTGGGGGAAGGTCGGGATGGAGTGAAATTATTTTAACCTAAGTTGAGCGTTTCAAAATTTTTACATAATGAAATATTCAACAATAGCAAGGCCTTCTTCTGTTATGAATATAAAAATTTTGAAACCCTCCGGGATTTCCGATTTCACCGCACCTGTGGCGTCAAATGCCCTTCCGCATAGGCGACTATAGCGGTATGACATTTTCCTTGCATCTGCGGCAAACTCGAAAATCGCTCAACTTAGGTTTAACAATGCAGTTCACCCCGTAGGGTGTGGGGTTTATCCCCACCCGCATAATATCCGTTGGACTATTTATTTTCTGCCCGTCAGGTCAGTTCCTGATGCCTGAAACATGTTACCAGATGGTCATTCACCATACCTGCAGCCTGCATGTAGGCATAACAGATGGTGGAACCCACGAATTTGAACCCCCTTTTTTTGAGATCCTTACTCATGGCGTCCGACTCGGGGCTGGTGGCGGGTATTTCCTTCAGGGATTTCCATTGATTGGTCTTGGTTTTGTTCCCCGTAAACTGCCAGATATATTTATCAAAGCTGCCGAATTCGTTTTGGATCTCCTGCACTTTTTTCGCATTGTGAACGGCAGCCCTGATTTTCAAATTATTCCGGATGATATCTTTGTTTAGCAGTAATTGCTCAAGTTTCTTTTCATTATACTTGGCAACCTTGTCAATGTCGAAATGATCGAAAGCTTTCCTGAACCCTTCCCTTTTTTTCAGGATGGTCGCCCAGCTTAAGCCGGCCTGGAAACCATCGAGCAGCAAAAACTCGAAATGCTTCCGGTCGTCATGAACGGGAACGCCCCACTCCTTGTCGTGGTATTCGATCATCAGGGGGTCATTGGCAGGCCATTCACAGGATTCCATATTATTTGGTTTTGATTTGGGCATCGGCGGTTTCCGGCAATTTAACTTTCATGGAAGAGTCAGGTAAGAGTTACCTTTATTTCTCGGTGAGTATAGGTTTAGGCCGTTTGCGCGTCAACTATTTGTTTAGGCAAAATGATCCATGTGTTGGAAATCCGTGTGACACCTGAGCTTACAGCCGGGAAAAGCATACTTTTGGTATTTGCTCAGGAATGCCGTAATCCGGGGATGTTCGGTTTGAGTATTCGCATAGGTTTATCAGCTGACGTAACTTTTTGGCAGCTCCGTGCCTGATATGGTACTTATCGCCTTGGCACATAGCCACATTATTCCCATCACTTGTCACTCATTTCTCGTCACTGTTTCTAAAAACCCTTTGTATTCTTTGAAAATGTTTGACAATACCCTTGCGTCCCGGCGGGGTGGCCAATATGCTTCGGGCCATCTCCTACGCGGAAATGGAAGGCATGGGGTCCGTGCTGCACAACCAGGCCATGGGAATTGCTTCGGCCATGCATATCCATAAGGTGCCCACGGGTCCGGGATGGGGGCTTGAACTGGACGAGGCGGCCCTTGAAAAATATGCCACCGGCCCAACGGTGGTTATTGAATCCTTAGATGTCGGGGCGGAGGCTTGGCTCGTAAGGGCGGGCACACAGGTTCCTCCCCGGGGTAACGGATCCGGTGTAGGGGTAGACCTGCGTGTCTACCCATCCAAGGGCATGGATTACGCCCGCTTTGCTGATGAATAAAATCAATACCCATGAAAACATTGCCGATTCGAAAACACATCCGATGATCAACACAAGCCTATCAACAGGGATAGGCGTTCTCCGGCTCGTAAAGGAATCTTGGTTCGACGCCATTTACCCTGCAGTTCATTCACATGGCCACGGGAGCTACTGTCTATCAATACTCAAAACCTCGGCGGCCTTGTCTAAAAAGTGAGTTTTATCCTTTTATTTGTATCATTTATATATTGACAAACCATCTCCAAAGTGATCTATCGCTAAACAACCGTATTTCAGTTCGTCGTTTGAATTGTTTTTCCCTTTAAAGACTGCTCGTATTTAACTTTTTGTCTATTTTCCATGCTATCATATATAGAAAGCCAAACATGGAAAATTATGGGGTCGATTTTCCATGTTTGGCCCCCTAATATCACAATAGATGGAAAATGTTTCCATGGTATATAGGCAATAGGTGGAAAATTTTCCATCTATCAACACTTCGGCTAACAAGAATCGATGACATACGACCAATCTGAATTCGACATACGATGTGAATGGGGAGAGATGGCTGTTGAAGTCTTGGCGCCTGTGAGTGACGCTGTCATTATCGTGGACATAATGTCATTTTCCACGGCGGTCACAATAGCCGTAGCAAGGGGAGCAGTGGTTTTTCCATACCGATGGAAGGATAATTCAAGGGTGGAATACGCGAAGACCAAAGGTGCGGTTTTGGCTGGACCACGCGGAAAAGCTCAGTATTCGCTTTCCCCTTTATCATTGATGGCTCTTCCGATAGGAGCGCGGATTGTGCTACCTTCTCCGAATGGCTCAACGCTTTCTCTTTCAACGGGGGAAATACCAACTTTCGCTGGATGTTTACGTAACGCAAAAACTGTTGCAAGAGCGGCGCAAGCGCGCGGCCCCCGCATTTCTGTCATTGCCTGCGGGGAGCGCTGGCATGATGACCAAAGCCTCCGACCAGCATATGAAGATTTGCTTGGGGCTGGAGCGATAATTTCCTTTTTAGAGGGCAGGCGTTCGCCGGAGGCAGATGGTGCCCTGGCGGTGTATGAAAAGAGTAAATCAGATATTTTTCATATGTTAACTTGGTGCTCTTCTGGTAGAGAATTGATAGAAATGGGGTTCGGAGAGGATATTCAATCGATTGCAGCTCTAAATTGTGAGGATGTTGCACCAATTCTCAGACAAGGTGCCTACGTTGAAGCCGAACAACATTTTGAAGAGGGACCGGGCAAATCGGGGCTCATTTGAACAGTCTTTTCATTAGATTTTCTGTGGTTGCTTATCCATGCTGCGGTAATAATGCCCGGCCCCTTAAAATAGCGTTGGCTTGTGATAATGAACCATGAGAATTGAACGCTTAAGTGAAAATGATCTTGTTTCTCTATCAGAGATATTTCACCAGATTTGGGGTGAAATATCTTCATTGGAAAAGATGAAATCAACATTTTCACGGCTCAAAGCAAATCCGGCATATTTCCTGTTAGCGGCAAAGCAAGATAATGAGTTGGTTGGTTTTGCAATGGGTGTTATCTGTGAAGAACTTTATGGTGAGTGTAAGCCGTTCATGGTCGTAGAAGATGTTATAGTTGATCAGCGTCAAAGACAAAAGGGTGTTGGGTCTGCGCTTATGCGGGAATTGGAAAAATATGCAAAAGATTGTGAGTGCTGTCAGATCATATTTGTTACAGAATCTAATCGTAAAGATGCTCTTGGTTTCTACAACGCATTAGGTTATGAATATGAACCGTATAAAGGCTTTAAAAAAATCATAAAGTGAAGCCAACAAATTGGCATTAAACACCTTTTGGTTAATGGTGTGATTTCAATTGAAAACGGAAAATCTACTGGTATTAGAGGTGGGCGATCGTTAAGAAGATAGAAATAATAGAGCTTTTTTACGACATGCAATTCAGTCACAGGTTGACTTGGTCGGCCCCCAATATGTTGTGGTATGCTTGAATTAGAAAAACCTGTGATAACATACCAAAAGATGTTACTTTGACCTTAAATAAATTTATATTATGAGCTTGACTAAAAAATTAATTTTGTTATATTTTTAATTCTATGAAAGCCAATAAACCCGCAAATCTTTTTGCAAACATATTCCTTTTCCTATCTTGTTTATTCATAAATACCTTGATGATGATAGGCGTGGGCGGATTTGTTTCCAGTGACATTTTTCTATTCTTGTTTATAGCTGTTCTGGCTTCACTTTCCATTTTATTTATCGGGAAATCGAAAGTTTTAACACCAAATCGAGTTCGACCGATATCTCGGCGTCTAAGTTCTCGAAAGAATATTACCCACCGTAATGATCCTTTACTCATTTGATCCATTTTTTTAACGCCTCTTAATATTCCAATTAGTTTTACAATTATATCATAAGAACTGGGGGTATGTAATGGATCAGGAAATCTATCGCATTGTTTTGGTATTGGTATTGTCAGGTTGTATCCTGTTTTCTTGGCAGTATTACCAAGGGTATTTTAAAGAAAAGCCATTAAATCCTGTGAAAGTTATTGAAAAAGTTGAAAAACCAAAAACAAATAAAACTATCCGCAAAGATCTGTCAGTTTATGAAAACTGCGGGCGCCTTAAGATTATCGTCTTCCCTTTATATAAAACATTGGAGTTTCTTAATAAGAAAACAGGGAATTTAGGAATTGCGTTGATTTTTCTCACCTTGGGAATTCGCACATTACTTTCACCACTTATGTTAAAGCAAATGCAGAGCTCTAAAAAGATGAAAACATTACAGGGTGACATTAAAAAAATAAAAACACAATATAGTGAAAATCCCATCGAAATGCAAAAAGCTGTTGGGGAACTTTTCAAGGATAACTGTGTTAATCCTCTCGGGAGTATAGGTCTGCTGATCATACAAATCCCGTTTTTTTTTGCACTCTATAAAATAGTACGTGAAGCACACATCTTTTCAGGAGCCTCTTTAGGACTGTGGGTTCAAGACCTTGGTGTGGCTGATCCGTACTTTATTTTGCCTATAATTGCAGGTATTATAATGTTTCTGGATTCCCTGTTTCAGGGTACCACTGGTAGTCAGATGCCCAAAGGATTAATCTATGTATTTCCGATTTTTTTCGCGTGTTTCTTGTTGAATCAGCCTGCAGGCTTAGCACTTTATTTTTTGGTAGGCAATATCGTCCAGCTGGGATTTAATATTACTACATACAAGCCCTCACGCATAACAGGGGAAAGGCTATAAAAGAATAAAGTCTTCAATTGATCCAACATTAGTAATCGATCCGCTGTAATCATTTTTTTCATTCTCAGAAGCCACTCTTACCAGAGGAGTAATTAATGATTGGGTTGGCATTTCAATCTGCAAGCCGGTTATTAGAATTCATCAGAGAAAAACGTGTCAGTTCCGTTGAACTGATTGAGCTTTATTTTGAAAGATACAAACGACTGAATCCAAAGATTAATGCTATTGTAACAATGGATTTTGAAAGAGCTCTCAGACGCGCAAAAAAGGCCGACGAGGACTTGGCTAAAGGGAAAAGCTGGGGACCGTTGCACGGGCTTCCTGTGACAATCAAGGATTCAATCGAGGTTGTCGGCATGCCCTGCACCGCAGGCTCGCCTTATCTTAAGAATCATATGCCTTCTAAAAATGCAGATGTGGTTCAACCGTTAATTGAGGCAGGCGCAATTATCTTTGGTAAGACAAACCTATCTCTTTTTGCCGGGGATTTCCAAAGCTATAATGAACTCCACGGACAATCAAACAATCCATGGGACATCACGAAAACGCCGGGCGGCTCATCAGGCGGGCCTGCCGCCGCGCTTGCAGCCGGTCTTACTGGACTGGAAATAGGAAGTGACCTTGGAGGGTCCATTCGTATTCCGGCACATTTCTGCGGTGTTTTCGGGCATAAACCATCATATGGCATTGTACCGATTCGGGGTAATGGTCCACCTCCACCTGGCGTCTTTACAGGAGAGTATTCACCGGAAGCTGATCTGGTTGTTACCGGTCCTATGGCCAGAAGCGCAGAGGATTTAGACCTCGCAATGAATCTGATCGTAAGACCTCCCTTATATCAAGAAAATACAATTCAAATCTCATTGCCGGAACCGCGAAAAAATGATCTAAAAGATTATAGAGTTGGATTATGGATGGATGATCATGCTTGCCCCGTAGATTCCAATGTGGGTGTCGGCTCCGGGGTCGGACCAAGTTAAGATGCTGAAATAAAATTATAAAGAAGATATAGAAGGGCTGAAAATTAGCTTAGGATAGTGTTTTCGCCCCTGAAAATGACACTCTAAGGAAAAATGCCAAGAGCAAGAAGACATTACATACCCGGTCATGTTTGGCATATTACACATAGATGCCATAAAAAGGAATTTTTGTTAAAATTTACCAGAGATCGTAGACGATGGCTATGGTGGCTATTTGAAGCCAAGAAACGATATGGTTTGTGCGTCCTTAATTATGCAATTACATCAAATCATGTCCACCTTCTTGTGAGGGATAAAGGTCACAGCGATGTGATTTCAAAATCAATTCAATTAATCGCAGGAAGAACCGGGCAGGAATTCAATCATAGAAGAGGGCGTAAAGGCGCATATTGGGAAGACCGAACCCCAGCAAGGATGTAGAAATAGTATGATTGCTTATTGTGGGATTGATTGTTCTAAGTGCCCAAGCTATCTTGCAACTCAGTCCGGGAAGCACCAGGAACTGGAGAAAGTCGCAAAAAGTTTAGAGAAAGTGTATCGTACTGAAGTGAAACCCGAGTATGTGATTTGCGATGGCTGCAGATCTGAAGGCAGACTCTCATACTTTTGCCGGAATAAATGCAAGATGCGTAAATGCTGTACAGACAAGGGATTTCATTCTTGTATTGAATGCTTTGATTTTCCTTGCAAGGAACTGGAATTTGAATTGAACAATGCACCAGAAGCGAAAAACAACCTGAAAAAATTGGAAAGATAACCTAGGCTTTCACGGGATCGCGGCAAAGAGCGCCGCTCCCCGTGAAGCCTGTCGTTGCAGATAATCGAAGGTGATTGTATGGAGAAGGATATAAAAATCAGAGAGGGCAATACATCAGATTTAGGGGATATCATGAGTATATCAAAATCCCTTGATGACTGGTTTAATGAAGACGGAATAAAATTTATTGAACAAGATTTCGAATTTGAAAAAACGATCATCGCTGAGGTTGATTCAAAACCTATCGGGTTCCTTTCCTTTTATACCTATGAGGGTGTTGGCTATTTAGGCTGGATAGGTGTTTATGAAAATTATCACGGCAGTGGTACCGGAAAATTATTATTTGATGAATTCGAAAAAATTATGAAAAAAAATGATATAAACACACTTCAAGTTAAAACCCTTGGAGAAAGTGTTTTGTATCCACCTTATGACAGAACCAGAAGCTTTTACAAGAAAGTGGGTTTCACGAAACATCGTTCAGAATTTACAGAAAATCCGGGATGCCCGGAAGAATTAATATTAAGGAAAAAAATCTAACCTATCTTCTTCACCGGATTCTGGCCACTCCGCGGCCAGAACTCGGTGAGAAGTTCGTTCGGCACCACATCCAATTGCTCCGATAAAATTAAATTGCGACTTGACAGGTTGAAAGAGTTGTTTTAGACTGGTCTAAAACTAGTCTATAACGCCTCAAGGAGTCTATTATGGAAACAATTGGTGCATATGAAGCCAAAACACATTTACCCAAATTGCTGGAGCGTGTTATCAAGGGCGAACGGATAACTATTACAAAACATGGTGTGCCAGTTGCTGTTTTGCAGCCACCAACGTCTTTAAGAAAAACTGAACCAAGCAAGGTTATCGCCGAATTACGAAAATTTCGTGATAAACACCCCCTTAAAGGGCTATCGATTCGAGATATGATTGAAGAAGGAAGACAATAAATGAGCGATGATTTTGTTATTGATAATTCAGTAGTTATGACGTGGTGTTTTCAGGATGAAGACAGTCAATACACTGATTTAATACTAAATAAACTCGAAAGCGCCACCGCGTTCGTCCCATCAATTTGGCCTTTAGAAGTTACCAATGTGTTATTGGTGGCTGAGCGAAAAAAACGAATTGGTGAGGCGGATAGCACACGTTTCATTGCCCTACTTAGTGAACTTCCAATAATTGTCGATCAAGAGTCACCTGAAAGGATGATTAAAGAAAATTTTGCACTAGCCCGTAAGCACAAACTTTCAAGCTACGATGCTTCATACTTGGATCTTGCAATGAGAAAAGGATTGCCTATTGCCACGCTTGATAAAAATTTATTGGCGGCTGCAAAACGAAGTAAAGTTTCAATATTAAAGAGTTAATAACTTGAATTGCCGAACAAACGCCTGCACAAGGACCGCAAAAGGCGGGCGACTGTAGCTTTTGCATATTCATCATTATACTTTTCTTTGTCCAAGTCCCTGTCCTTTTGCGGCCTGTAAGGCGGAACGGTTGTGTGAAAATAAATTACGATAAGGAGTTTGCATATGCCCATTGTTACGTTGACCCTTCGAGGGCCGAAGTCCGCAGAGTTCAAGAGCAATGTCCTCGGGGCCATTCACGACGCCTTGGTTGACATCGGCGTCAGCCCAAATGACCGCTTCCATCGCGTGATCGAACTGAACGAGGAGAACTTCCAGTACGACGCCACCTTCCCCGATGTTCGTGGTCACAGAAACGAGAACTACCTACTGGTTGAAATCCTCCTCGGCATAGGGCGTAGCGTCAAGATCAAGAGGCAACTTCTCGCCGGAATCACGGCTCGGCTCTCAGCCCTTGGTCGCGATCCAGAGAACCTCATGGTGGTCTTTCAGGACGTGCCCTGGGAAAACTGGTCACCCGCTGGAGGTCGCTTTCCCAATGTTTAGTGGTTACCCAAGAGCACACAACCAATCCATACAGCCGATCACTTCGCTCCGGTTGAGGGTTAGCCTACGATAGATAAATGTTAAGAGTATTCAAAGTGGAAAAATTTAATTTCGATAATAAAGAAGTAACACCTGAATGGCTCACATCTATTCTTGAAAAAAATGGTTTTCTTTATAAAGGGAGAGTAATTTCAATTGAACAAAAGATAGCGTTTCCTTTAATTATATCCGATATTTTTTCTCTAAAAATCAATTATTCTCCGGAGAGTTCAGGCCACTTACCTTCGAAAATATTAATGAAGCTTAATAAACCACAATTCAGTGACATGGGTATAAAAGAAGCCATCTTTTATGGTTCCGTCATGAAATCAAATATTTCATTACCATTATTGACTTGCTATGGAATAGAAAAATCTCACGAATACAAACAATGTTGCATTTTGTTCGAGGATCTTACTGACACACATTATCAAATTGAATTAAATGTACTGCCCACTCAAGAACAATATAAAATGGCAATTTGGGGGCCGAGGGGACGCCCTTTGTATATCGATATTTGAATTGTTATTGACGTCCGATAGACCCTTATTGACTTCAATGTAAATATATAAAGGGCGTTATATATCAATTTAAGAGAAGTAAATACTGCCACAAGTAACAAATTAAAAATATATTTTCGCGTAGATAAAAAAA
>VMSV01000091.1 GCA_013791935.1 Desulfobacteraceae bacterium
CAGGGAAACCCCGTTGGCTTTGAGTTCCTGATGCACATGATAGGCGATTTCCGGATCCAGCAACTGACCCATGGCCGTATCCAGGCGTTCCACCAGGGTGATATTGAGACCCCGTTTTTTCAAGGCTTCGGTCACTTCCATGCCGATCAGGCCAGCCCCGATGATCACGGCATTCTTGCCCGCCAGGGTTCCGCACTCATCCTTGATTTTCCGGGCTTCTTCCACGGTCTGCAGAAAGTGAACCCCTTTAAGATCCGTTCCTTCAATGGGCGGAACCGTGGTTTTGCTTCCCACAGCCAGCACCAAGGTGTCATAGGGGAATTCAACCGGTTCGCCTGTATCGGTTTTAACCGCCTTGACGATTTTGTTTTTCCGGTCCACGGATTCCACCAGGGTATGGTTGTGGACATTGATATCCTTCACCTTCTTGAAAAAATGGGTGTCCCGAACCACTCCTGCCGGGGTGGACATAAGTTCATTGTGGGAGTGGACTTCCCCTGAAATATAGAAGGGAAGCCCGCATCCGGCATAGGAAAGCAACTCCCCTTTTTCGATAATGGTGACTTCGGTCTCCGGTTTCAACCGTTTGATTCTTGCAGCAGCCTTGGGGCCACATGCCACCCCTCCGATGACAACAACTTTTTTCCGATCTTCCATATTCTCTCCTTTGTTCGTCTTTTCTCTCAACCCTTTGCGATGAGATAGGCCATATAGGTGATATAAACCACAAGAAGAAAAGCGCCACCCTTTCTATCCATCTCAAGAGATTTTCGCATCATGAGCCAGGGCAGGAAGCTAATGGCAAGCATCACCACATAATCCACAATCAAACCGCTTTCGACAAACCCTCCGGAAATGGGGATGGGATGAATGGAGGCTGAAATGCCGATGACGCATAATAGGTTAAAAATATTACTCCCCACGAGATTCCCGATGCTGATGTCCATTTCTTTTTTTGCAGCCGCCACCACTGAAGTGGCAAGTTCCGGGAGGGAGGTTCCCACGGCCACGATGGTGAGACCGATGAGTTTTTCGCTGACCCCCAGAGTGGCCATGATCTTCACAGCTGCATCCACGGAGATCTTGGCTCCTGCCACAACCCCGAAAATACCCACAAGAATCATCAGGATCTGTTTTGTTCGTGATGAAAGGCCCGCTGTTGCGATTCCGTTCAAATCCAACTCGGAGAGGGTTCCACCCAAAGGGGTAAGAACTTCCCTTTTGGCTAAAAAATAACTGAAAAAGGTATAGGCGACAACACCTGCAAAAAGAATCATTCCTTCCAATCTGGAGATCATGGAATTCAAAGAGAAAAACAAAAGCAGGAGGGAAACCCCCAGCATGATGGGAATATCCCGTCTCATCACGGAAGAATTGCAGGTCAAGGGTTGAAACAGAGCAGACAGGCCCAAAATCAGGGCAATGTTACAGATGTTACTGCCCACCACATTGCCGATGGCGATCATGCTTTTTCCTTGAACCGCAGAAACCAGGCTCACCACCAGTTCCGGCATGGATGTGCCAAAGGCCACCACGGTGAGGCCGATGACCATGGGGGTTACCCCCAGGCTCGCTGCAAGGCTTGAAGACCCTTTCACCAGCGATTCCGCGCCGAAATACAGCAAAAGAAATCCCAGAATACATAGAAAAAACAGCCAGATCATTAACCCCTCCCATTCAAAGCCTATTCACTTACCCTGAATGGGAATGAATTTCAAGGAAAGAAGGCGGGAAGAACCGGGTAACCGCATTTGATTCTCAAAGGGATGGATCGAGCGGAATGGATGCCCCGTTTGCAAAGCTTATGTTGTCTGAGCCATTTAGGATACCTTGGCGGAAAGAACGGGGATTGGATGGTTTATTTCCATGTTGCATTCAAAAAGATGCCTTGGAGGGATTTGCCTTTGAATGCAACATGGAAGGCCCTAAAGGAACCGTGAACTGTGAACTGTGAACTGTGAACTGTGAACCGTGAACCGTGAACCGTGAACTGTGAACTGTGAACTGTGAACGGTGAACGGTGAACGGTTATAAGTACTTTCTCCTTCTGTTCACTGTTCACGGTTCACGTTTCACTGTATTTACGCCATCAGGGGAATTTCACATTCAGATCCACCTGAACCATGTCCTGGTCCTTGTTGCCCACCAGATACTCTGACGTGACATAGTTGATGCCGATGTTGACGTTTTTGTGCAAGCCCATGGCCAGTTCCACCTTGGAACCTTTAAGACCCGTGTCGCCGCCCAGGAAATCCGCATCAGGCAGTTGATCCCACCAGGCATATTCTTCCAGTCTTCTGAAACTGTATTTCACCTGCCAATCCCAGAGGGCTTTGATCTTTTTATCGCCGCAGATTGCACCGATGAGGTAACCGGTGTTATCATCGTCGGCGTCTGAAACCACGTACTGGCCGATGATGCCCAGATAAACGGGCAGGCTTTCGATGCCGGCTTCGGCTTCAATAGACCACGCACTGGCATCCTCTTCGCCCTGGAAGAAAGCGATATCCTGGGTATTGTTGAATTTATAATAGGTAGCGCCCAGGGTGGCGGCCACGGTTTTGTTGAAATCCATTTTTGTGCCCACCTGAAGGGCCATCATGTTGGGGTCGTCCTCTGGAGATGTAATCGTAGGATCCCCTTCCTCATCCAGGGCTTCATCCTTGTATTCATCCAGGATGAAAAAAGATGGGGTGATAAAGAATTTGAAGGTGTCCGAGCCCTTGAAATTAAAATTGCCCGTGACACCACCCGGCATGATATCCGAATCCCAGAGAAGGTCTTTGGGGTTCCAGACGGGATTCTTGAATTTTCCGGCGGTCAAGGCTATATTTTCCATGGGTTTCCAGGTGGCATAGGCATAATCCAGCCGGGCATCTGGCGTCTCAAAAAAATTCTCCAGGGTCTGGTTGGTGGATCGGGGGTCATCACTTCCCGAGGCAATGCCGAAGCCCATGGTCCATTGGTCATTGGGGGCGGTTTCCAAGCCGAGCCGCAACCGAATCCGCCATCGCTCCCTGTTCATTTCATTGGTTTTGTCCACTTTGCTGTATACGTTGTCTTCATTCTGATAACGGAACCGAAAATCCCCGGTGAGTTTTGTGTTGGAAACCCAATCCGGAATTTCCCCAGCTTGTACCGAGGATGCAAAAAAAGCCCCTTTCATTAAAGCGGTAAAACAAAGGGCACAGGCCAGAAATAGCATCATTCTATTTTTTGACATAATGAATTTTTCTCCTTTTATTGATAATTTTAAAAATTGAATTGTCTTACAAAAAACCGTTCCCTTCTCTTTTCTCCTTCACCTCCTGTTTTATTGGTTCACATGGAAACCTCATCTTCACCCGATGGTCTACGGGTCTTCTTTTAAAGTAAAATCTCCGGGCCATAGTGAACCCCTCTGACCCGAATCTATAAAAACCAATGAGTTTATAGCACAGGCCGTGCCAACAGGGTGTACCAGGGAATTGTGATGACAACCTATTGATTATATGGGGTGTGGTATTTTTGACCAGAAAAAATCATGACCTCTTGGAGGCCGACGGGTGTAGCCTTTTTTTACAGATTGTAAAGACGTTGGGCGTGAACGGTTAACGGTGAACAGAGAACGTTGACTTGGGAAAGGCCGCGGTTAAAGGTCTGTTTTTAATTTTTCCTGTTCACGGTTCACCGTTCCCCGTTCACGATTTTCCCTGAACAGGAATATAAATATCCAACTCCGATATTTCAGGCTGATCCGGACGAAATCGTTCATCATAATATTCAAAATCCGGGGCTTTGATCAGTTCATAACCGGATTTGGGTTGCCAAATGGCATAGATGGCCTGATAGGTATCGCCTATTTTATCCACAGACCCCTTATGAGAAAAAACCGCATATTTTTGAGCCGGGATGGTTCTGCCTACCATTCCTTCGGCAATTTCATCGAGCGTCGATACTTCAACCGCGGCAAGGTATTCAAACGCGGAGACGCTGTCCGGACCTTCAACCGGATAACAGATGCCGTAACCGATGGTGGGGTTGACCCGGTTTTTGATGTTTTCCTCCTCGGGAAGAAAAGCATCCCATAATTGTTTGATCTCGTTTTTTTGATTGTCTCCGAAATACCTCATTCCGATCACTTTGAATTCATTTTTTGTGATGATCTTGGGCTCCATAATCCTCCTTGCTTTTAAATTCGATAGAACGTTCCGTTGAATCGGGGGTTGATGGCGGGCCGCGAAATGACCCTTGCCGCTGCGGTACTGCCCCGGATTGACCCCGTACATGTTTTTAAAAGCCCTTGAGAAGGATTCCGGAGTTCCGAACTGATAATCCAATGCCATGTCAATGATCTTTTTTTGGGTCTGGATCAATTCATACGCGGCCTCGGTGAGTCTTCTTCTTCGAATATAGCCTGCCACGCTGTTCCCGGCCAGGGCGAGAAAAATACGGTGAAAATGAAATTTAGAAACAGCCGCTTCTCTGGCCACATCCTCTGAATGGATATTCTGCGTGAGGTTTTGTTCAATATATTCCAACGCGTTTTGAACAGGCTTTAAATAATCCACAGAGATCCTCCTGAAAGGTGGAACTCATCCTACAGGCATTTATGGAAGGTTTCTTGACTTTTTTTGCTTTTTGACGGGTTGGGACTTAATTCTTCTGGTGCACCAGCCGCATGCCCGGAAACGGCACTTCAAAACAGGGGATGGAATGTCCGTCCAGGCTGCCGATAAAGGCGGTTTTCCGGTCTTGGCCCCCGAAACAGATATTGGTGGGCCGTTGCAGGACTTTCCCCTCCCGGTCGTCGATGAACATTTCAAGGTCTCCGGCAGGGGTCAAATAGCCCACGGCATTCCGGGAGGGGAAGGTGACCCACAGATTTCCCGCTTCATCAAAGGCAATTCCGTCCGGATAGCCCATTTTGCATAAGGGTTTGGGACCAAAAACTTCAGCTTCGGACAGGGACCCGTCCGGAAGGATTTTAAACCGAAGAATATCCTGCTGCATGGTTTCTGCCACGTAAAGATGCTCCTCTTTCTTGTCCAGAGTCAGGCCGTTGGCAAAATACATCCCATGGGCAACGATCCTGGCGTTCCCGTTTTCAATCACCACCACGCAGCCATCGGGCTTGGGATTCTGAAGGGAGGCATCGATATTTTCATTTTCCGTGGAATTGGACACCCACAGCCTGCCCGCAAAATCCAAATAGGGGAAATTCGGAGCAGGGATTCTTCTGCCCTGTGCATGGGTTAGAAGAACCTGGTGAGAGCCATCCCGGGAAAGGGACTGGACTTCTCCGTTTCCGATGTTGGCGATGATGCAGCGGCCGTTGGTATCGATGCAAATGCCGTTGGGTGTGCCCCCCACATCCCCGAAAAAACGCGTATGGCCGGTTTTATCGATCCTGGCAATCTGTCCCCGGCCGTCGGCGGTATATACACTGCCGTCATCTGCTGCCATCACGCCTTCGGGCCGCATGAGTCCACTTCCAATGGTTTTTATTTTATTCAAGTCCATCATGATTTGCTCTTTGCGTATAGTCGGCAAGAACGGATATTCCCCGAGCCGCCCTTTCGATTCTTATAAATCTCGGCATGGATGATCCTTGTGATTGAGGTGAAAACGGATAAAAATTGACTCTATTCATAGGATAAGCCAGGATTCGGGTCAATGAAATTGTGGTAGCCCGAATCGAAACAGGACCCCATAAAGAGGCTTGTCATCCCGGTTCGATTAGGTTATAAATTTTGCTTAAATCCCAACTTTTAAGGAGTACCATGGCTATTGAAAACAATCCCCCGGTAGTGATCAGCGGCACAGGGCTCTGGACCCCGGATCATATCGTAACCAATGAAGAACTGGTTGAATCTTACAACGCCTGGGCCACCCGGTATAATCAGCAAAATGCCGGGGCCATTGCAGACGGAACGTTGTCCGAAAAGCCTCTGTCATCGGCTGAATTCATCGAAAAGGCTTCGGGCATCAAGCAGAGATACGCCTATATCAAGGACGGAATTCTGGACATCGACCGCATGCGCCCCCGTGTTCCGGAGCGAAGGGAAGATGAATTGTCCGTCCAGGCGGAAATCGCCCTGATCGCAGCACGCCAGGCCATGGCCGCCGCCAACAAAACCGGAGCGGATATTGACGCGGTAATCGTTTCCTGCGCGTATACCCAGAGGGCCTATCCGGCCATCGCCATCGAGGTGCAGCATGAATTGGGCATCCAAGGGTTTGGATTCGACATGCTGGTGGCCTGCTCCGCAGCCACCTTCGGCATGCACCGGGCCTATGAAATGGTGGCTTCCGGGACCGCAAAATGCGTATTGGCCATCAACCCCGAATTCATCACCCCCCAGGTGAATTTCTGCGACCGGGACAGCCATTTCATTTTTGGAGATGTGGCCACGGCCTGCATCATCGAGAGACAGGATACCAGCACCAGCGCAAACAGCTATCTGATCCTGGGCACCCGTGCGGAAACCAAATTCTCCAACAATGTTCGATCCAATGTGAGCTATACGAGCTATGTCAACGATGTGGATCCCTTCGGGCCGGACAAGCTTTTTCACCAGAACGGTCGCCAGGTTTTCAAAGAGGTCTGCCCCATGGCGGAAAAGCATCTCAAGACCCATGTGGAAAGCCGGGGAGTGGCTCTTTCCGAAATCAGGCGGTGGTGGCTCCATCAGGCCAATATCAACATGAATATTTACATCACAAGGAAACTCGTGGGCCGGGAACCCGGTTCGGAAGACGCGCCCATCGTGCTGGACCAATATGCCAACACGGCTTCCGCCGGATCTCTCATCGCGTTTCATCTTTACAACAAGGACCTCATCAGCGGAGACCTGGGGGTGATTTGTTCCTTCGGAGCCGGATATTCCATCGGAAGCCTGGTAATTCGGAAACAATGATCAGGGTTCCGGAATCCATGACCGGGATTTCCGTAGGGGCGCTCCTGTGTGTGCGCCCTCAAAATATCCACGGTGTTATCGATCTGAGGAATGCATGAATCAAAACAGTCTGATCGAGGAAGCCCTTCGGGAGAAAAAGCAAAGGGAAAATACCTACCGGGAAAGGGCTTTAAAGCTTTTCCCATGGCTCTGCGGACGATGCGGACGGGAGTTCTCCGGAAAAAAACTCAAGGAGTTAACCGTTCACCACCGGGATCATAACCATGACCATAACCCTCCGGATGGCAGCAACTGGGAACTTTTGTGCCTCTACTGCCATGACAATGAACATTCACGATTGGAGGATTCGGCCCAGTACAGCGAAGTCACCCCGGAAGGCCCGCAGAAGTCGTTTTCAACCCACCAGCCCTTTGCGGGTCTGGATGCCCTGTTGAAAAAGAAAGGACCCTCATGAGGATCATTGATCTTTCCACCTTCATCGAACCCACGAGCGAAATCAAGATCGACTACCAGGATCACAGAAAAGGCGCTGAACGAATCCGGTCCATGTTCGGCCTGCCTGCGGATCTATTAAGAGACGAAGAAGGATGGGCCGTGGAAGAGATCCTGCGCCTGGGCACCCATTCCAGCACCCACATCGACGCCCCCTGGCATTACAACAGCCGGATTCAAGGGAAGAAGGCCCAGACCATTGATGAACTACCCATGGAATGGTTTTTCAATGACGGTGTGGTCCTGGAGATGCGCCACAAGGAAGACGGGGATGCGGTCACGGAAGAGGACGTAAAAAAAACCCTGGAGGGTATGGGCTATACCCTTAAACCCCTGGATATCGTGCTGGTAAGAAACGGACGGGATCAGTTTTATGGTCTCCCCGACTACATGGCCCGGGGCTGCGGCGTTACCGCGGAGGCCACCCGATGGCTCTATGACCAGGGCATTCGAGTCATGGGGATCGATGCCTGGGGATGGGACCGACCCTTACAAAAACAGGCGGAAGACGCCTTGAGCAAAAAAGAAAAAGGCATTTTCTGGGAGGCCCATCAAGCGGATATTCCCTATTGTCAGATCGAGCGACTGGTGAACCTTGCCCCCCTTCCTCCATCGGGTTTCAAAGTATCCTGCTTTCCCCTCAAAATCAAAAACGGGAGCGCGGCCCCTGCCAGAGTGGTTGCCATCCTGTAAACCAAAAGAAAGTACCCTATGAATCAGGACATACCCATAGTGGTTTCCCCCCTTCGCATACCCCAATTCAGGTGGTTGTTCGGCAGCAACATGGCCTTTTTCTTTGCCATGGGCAGCCAGGGAATCGTCCGGGCCTGGCTGGCGTTCAAGCTCACCAACAGTGAGCTGGCCCTGGGTATGATCACCATGTCCGTGGCCATTCCCATGTTTTTCATCGCCCCCATCGGCGGGGTAATCTCGGATCGGTTCGACCGCAGAAATCTCATTATCATGGGACAAAGCCTGGTATTGGTCAATGAACTGGTGATCACGACTTTGCTTTTTCTGGATAAACTTCAGTTCTGGCACCTCATGACCGCCGCCACCATCATGGGCTGTGCCTTCCCGTTTATCATGCCGGCCCGGGCCGCCCTCGTGGTGAATATCGTGGGCAAGCTCAACCTGGGAAAAGCCATTGGCATCAACATGGCGGGGATGAATACCACGCGTATTTTAGGGCCTGCGGCCGCCGGGTTTCTCATTGCCGCCATCGGCGTTTCAAGCACCTACCTGGTGGGCATCAGCCTTTATGCCGTGGGTATTTTTTGCATGTTCCGGGTGGATTCCTTCCCACCGAGCAAGGAAGCCCGGAAGGTGTCGGTCTTCAGTAGTATCATTGAAGGGGCCACCTATGTTTACGAGCACAAACTGGTGCTGGTGCTGTTGCTTTTCGGCCTGGTGCCCATGTTTCTGGCCATGCCATTTCAAAACCTGCTGGTGGTGTTTGCGGAAAAAATCTGGGACGTGGGGTCCAGGGGTTTGGGGTTGTTAAGCGCCCTGGGGGGGGCAGGGGGCGTGATCGGCTCCCTGTGGGTGGCGTCCATCGGCGGCACCAAGCGTCGTTTGGGATGGATGATGACCAGCATGATGGTGTTCGGCAC
>VMSV01000056.1 GCA_013791935.1 Desulfobacteraceae bacterium
GAGGAAACAAACATTCTGGTAATGAGATCCTGAGAATCTTTGGTCATATAGGGCGAAAGAACTTTTTTCTCAACGTAAAGAATTTCCTTTTCGATTTCCTTTATTTTTTTCAGAACGGAAATCTTTATTTTCCCGGCATTTCCAAGATCCGAATGTGCGGATAAAAAATCCACCACCTCTTGATATTTGACTTTGGCTTCTGCTAAAAGCCCCTGTTTCTGATAAAAATCAGCTTCTTTTAGCATTGCGATAATATTTTGATTGATTCCCATAATATAATGGCCTTAAGTTGAAGGTTCCGGCGGCTTCAAAGCCCGGCCGCAATCCATACACTGATCAAGGAACGTATGAATTTACCTTTTTTCATTAAGATTTGTCAATAAATGAAGATAGCTAACCTGCACACCCCCCTGGGTAGGGTCTTACCCTGATCCTTTAAGATCATAAGGACTGATAACAATTATCAGCAGTTAGCCCGAATAACTAAAGTCCGAAATGTTTCAGGTATACAACAATTTTTATTGACAACGAGTAGCTGTCTGGATATCCATGGAACCCAAAATGGATAATAAAATTAATAGGATGTGTAAATATTCTTTACAACCAAATTTTGAAAAGTGAACCCGGAAAGGACACGCAGAACATGGACAAAAAAATTACCGTTGTAGGCGCCGGAAATGTTGGAGCCACCGTCGCCCAGAGAATCATTGAAAAGGAGCTTGCCGATGTGGTTCTAATTGATATCATTGAAGGGGTTCCCCAGGGCAAAGCCCTGGATCTAAAAGAAGCCGCTCCGGTCGAAAAACACGATGCGGATATCATCGGAGCCAATACTTACGAGGCTTCGGCGAATTCGGATATTGTGATTATCACAGCAGGCATTCCCAGAAAACCCGGCATGAGCAGGGATGACCTCATCAGCACCAATGCCGGTATCATGAAAAACGTCACCCAACAGATCGCCAAATTCTCCCCCAATACCATTTTGATTATTGTGAGCAACCCCCTGGATGCCATGTGCCATGTGGCTTATGAAGCCTCGGGTTTTCCGGGGAACAGGGTCATTGGCATGGCCGGCGTACTGGACTCGGCCCGTTTCAGAGCCTTCATCGCCATGGAACTGAACGTGTCCGTTGAAAACACCCATGCTTTTGTTCTGGGCGGACACGGGGACACCATGGTACCTCTGCCCAGGTATTCAACCGTGGCAGGGATTCCCATCACCGAGTTGATGTCCGAAGACCGGATCAATGCCCTGGTGACGAGAACAGCAAACGGCGGTGCGGAAATCGTCAGTCTTCTGAAAACCGGAAGTGCCTACTATGCGCCTTCCTCGGCAGCGGTTGAAATGGCCGAAGCCATTCTCAAAGACAAAAAGAAGATCTTGCCCTGTGCAGCCTATCTGGACGGGGAATACGGGTTCAAGGATTTGTTCATCGGCGTACCCGTAAAACTCGGGAAAAACGGGGTGGAAGAGATTATTCAAATCAATCTCACGGAAAGTGAAAAAGCCGCCCTTCAGAAATCCGCCAATTCAGTTCAAGACCTCAAAAACATTTTGAAAAAGCTGGCCGCTTAATCCATTCAGGATTGAAGTACCTTCAAGACGGCACTGGCCAGGGTCTCATTCATTCCGGGCAGGCTTCCCAAATCTTCAAGGGTGGCCTCCCGGATTTTTTTTATGGAACCGAAATGCCTCAACAACATGGCTTTGCGTTTTTTCCCGATGCCGTGAATGTCGTCCAACACGGAATGCAGGCTTCGGGCATTCCGTTTGCTTCGATGAAACGAAATGGCGAAACGATGGGCTTCATCGCGAATCCGTTGCAGAAAAAGCAATAAATCCTGATCTTTTTGAAAATGGATGGGATTGGCTCGATTGGGCTTGAAGATCTTGTCTGCGATTTCCTGATTTTCCACATCCTTTTTGGCAATGGCGATGACATCAAAATCTTTTTCCAGACCCAGGTTTTTAATCACGTCCACAGCGATATTGAGCTGACCTTTTCCGCCGTCCACCATGACCAGGTCCGGAAAAGCGCCGATTCCTTCGGCATTCGAAAACCGTCTTTGAAGCACTTCCCTCATGTGAGCGTAGTCATCCGGCCCTTCCATGCTTTTGATATTAAATTTCCTGTAAAAAGCCTTTGCCGGAGCGGCCGCCTCAAAAACCACCATGCCGGCCACGGCAGATTTTCCGGACAAATTGGAATTGTCAAAGCATTCGATGCGACCCGGAAAGTGTTTCAAATCCAATCGGGCCTGAAGCCGTTTGAGCAGATCGGATCGGGCAAGATCGGATTCGGTTTGCTCCTTCAGGGCCTTGGCCGCATTCTGGAGAGCCATGTTCACGAGCTGTTTTTTTTCTCCCCGAAGCGGGTGAAGGATTTTTATTCTTTTCCCCTTGATCTCACTGAGAACCTCTTCCAGGACACTGGCCGATTCAAGGGGAAGGGAGATCATGATTTCCTTGGGAATGAACCGGGTTTCATCATAGTACTGCCGAATCACCGAGGTCATAAGCTCGGAACGGGTGGCCATGGTTTCATGAAAATAAAAGCTGCGGCTGCCCCTTAAGAATCCATTTCTCACCGTGAGCAGGGTAACCAGGGCATGGGTTGAGTTTTCCAGAAGGGCGAACACATCCCGGTCTTCCAGATCGGAGGTCACCACCACCTGCTTTTCAACAGTTTTCTGCAAGGCGAACATCTTATCCCGCAGATCGGCGGCTTTTTCAAAATCCTCTGCCTCTGCCGCGGCCTGCATCTCCTCCTTGACCTTGTGGATCAGCTCCGGGGTCCTTCCTTTCAGGAAGAGAACCACTTCATTGACCATCTCACGGTATTCCGATGGATTGGCTCCATTCACGCAGGGCGCAAGGCAGGCCTTCATCTGATAATTCAGGCAGGGCCGGTTCCGTTTCTTGACCTCCCGGGTTTTGCATTTTCGAAGTTTAAAGGTTTTATTGATGAATTTAAGGGTTTCCTTCACCGCGCCCGGTGAAGAAAAAGGACCGAAATACCGGCTCTTGTCCTTCACCATTTTTCTCACTACCGTGATGTTGGGATAGGGCTCCGAGGGATCGATACGCAAGGAAGGATAGCGTTTGTCGTCCTTTAGAATCACATTGTACCGGGGACGATGTTTTTTGATGAGGTTGGATTCCAGGATCAGGGCTTCTTTTTCCGTGGCCGTGAGAATGGTCTCAAAGGAGACGATTTTTTTTACCAGAACCGCGGTTTTCGGATCTCTCTGATTTTCCTTGGTGAAATAGGAGGACAGACGCTTTTTTAAATTCACGGCCTTCCCCACATAGATAATAACGCCATTATCATCTTTCATGAGGTAAACGCCGGAGTCCGTGGGAACCCCTGGAATGGATTTCGAAAGCTCATGGGACATTTCAGTATTCCAGAACCATTCGTTTTTTAAGATCCCGAATCCGATCCCTGAGCTGGGCCGCTTTTTCAAACTCGAGATTTTTCGCTGCTTTGGCCATTTCTTTTTCCATTCGCCGAATCATCTCATCCACATCATCCAGCCCCTGGTATTTTTCCATATCTTCTTTCACCACTTCAACATTCACATAATCCGCCTCGTACACGGAGGCAAAGATGGAGGTGATTTCCTTTTGAATGGTGGCTGGGGTAATCCCGTGTTTCCGGTTGTATCCCTCCTGGATCGTTCTCCTTCTCTCGGTTTCATCCATGGCCACTTTCATGGAAGCCGTGATCACGTCCGCATACATAATGACGGCTCCGTTCACGTTTCTTGCAGCCCGGCCGCAGGTCTGGATCAGAGACCTTGCGGAGCGGAGAAAACCCTCCTTGTCGGCGTCCATGATGGACACCAAAGAAACTTCTGGAATATCCAACCCTTCCCGGAGAAGATTGATGCCGATCAAAACATCAAAAACCCCCAGCCTCAGTTCCCGAAGAATATCCATGCGTTCCATGGTATGAATATCTGAATGCAGATAGCGCACACGAACCCCCAGGTCCTCATAGTATTCGGTGAGATCTTCGGCCATGCGTTTGGTGAGTGTGGTCACCAGGACCCGCTCGTTTTTCTCCTTCCTTTTCAGGATTTCCTCATACAGATCATCCACCTGGTGTTTAGCACTTCGCACCTCAATCTTGGGATCCATGAGTCCGGTGGGCCGGGCAATCTGTTGCACAACATGGTTCCCGGCTTGTTCCAGCTCATAATCCGCAGGCGTTGCTGAAACATAGACCACCTGTTTGATTTTGGATGAAAACTCATCAAAGCGTAGGGGCCGGTTATCCAGGGCCGACGGAAGCCGAAAGCCGTAGCTCACCAGGGTTTCCTTTCTGGACCGGTCCCCTTTATACATCCCTCGAACCTGGGGAATGGAAATATGACTTTCATCCACGATGAGAAGAAAGCCATCGGGAAAATAGTCCATCAGGGTGGGCGGCGGATCCCCTTCCGACCTTCCGGTGATATGCCTGGAATAGTTTTCAATCCCGTTGCAATACCCCAACTCAATCATCATCTCCAGATCAAAATTCGTTCTCTCTTCAATACGCTGGGCTTCAATGAGTTTGTTCTCATTCCGGAAATAGTTGACCCTGGCCTTCAATTCCTTTTTAATAGCTTCCCTGGCTCTTTCCATGGTCTGCTTGTCCGTCACAAAATGGCTTGCCGGGAAGATCGTTGCATCTTCGAGTCTTTTTTTCTCCGTGCCCTTCAATGGATCGATTTCAGCAATTTTCTCTATCTCATCCCCGAAAAAATCAATTCGAATGGCAAGATCTTCTTCATAGGCTGGGAAAACCTCCACCCGATCGCCCCTCACCCGGAATACCCCCCGGTGAAAATCCACGTCATTTCTTTCATACTGCATGGAAATCAACCCGGCCAGCAGCTTGTCCCGGTTCAGGGCCATATCCGATTTCAGGGATATGCGCATGGCCAGATAATCTTCAGGAGCCCCGAGCCCGTAAATACAGGATACACTGGCCACCACGATGACATCTTTTCTGGACAGCACGGACCGGGTGGCGGAATGCCTGAGCTTATCAATCATTTCATTGATGGAGGAGTCCTTTTGGATATAAGTGTCACTGGAAGGAATATAGGCTTCCGGCTGGTAATAATCATAATAGCTAACAAAATATTCCACGGCGTTTTCCGGAAACAGGCCTTTGAATTCATGGTAGAGCTGGGCGGCCAGGGTTTTGTTGGGGGCCATCACCAGGGTGGGTCGGTCGAGTCTGGCGATCACATGGGCCATGGTAAAGGTCTTCCCGGAACCCGTCACCCCCAGCAACACCTGATGACTGACCTGGTTTTGAATGTTGCGGGTCAAGGCGTCAATGGCCGAAGGCTGATCGCCCTTGGGCTCAAACGATGAAACAAGATTAAAGGATGTCATGGACCTTTGATATTCCCATCGGGTTGTGAAGATAATTCATTATTAGGTTTACTAGAAAAAGCCCTTAATTCCCGTCATAATCATTTGGGCTGAAAGCGCTGCCAGGATCAATCCTGTGAGTTTGCTGAGGATATTAATGCCCCTGGCCCCCAGGGCTCGATGGATCAAGGAGGCCATGAGAAGCAATCCGGCAATGCAGACCACGGCAAAAAGCAACGCAAGGCTGCCGAGCATTTTCTCCTTCACGCCTTCCAACTCAGCCCCCATGACCAGCAACGTCCCGGTAGTGGCCGGACCCACAATGATGGGCATCCCCAGGGGAACCACCGCCACATCATCCCCCGGAGAAACGCTTGTGGTTCCGTGCTTTCCCTGGACCAGCCCGACACCCGAGAGAAACAACAGTGCTCCTGCGCCGATTCGAAAAGAGTCCAGGGTAATGCCGAACAAGGCAAACAGCTGGTTGCCTGCAAAAAAGAGAATAAAGCACAAGACGGTCACTGCCATGGACACCGCCAAGGCAAGCCGGCGGCGACGGCTTTCGTCATACCCTTCGGTCATGCTCAGGAACATGGAAAGCGCGAAGAAAGGGGTAAATACAAAGAACAACTTGATCCAGAGGCTCACAAAGAGCGCCATATTTCCTCCTTATTTCCGTAGGGAACAGGCATGCCTGTTCCCTACAGGCCCATTACCTTCATGCCTGTTCCCTATACGTCCCTGCCCTGCATGCCGTTTCTTACATTTGAACGTTCCCCAGCATGGCCGATGATTCTCATAATCTCCCTTGCTTCATTGGCATCATGGTCCAATCCCCATTTTTTAGGGTTGTTTTGAATATATTCCCGGATTTTCATCAAGGATTCATCGTTTCGAATCACATGGTCGTAATAGGATTTCTGCCACTGAAAACCCGGGAAATCCTTTTTTCGTATCTCCCTGGAAACCGCTGATTTAAATAAACCGATCACATTCGGCAATATTTGGTTTTGCCGCCTTTCTCGTAGGGAACAGGCATGCCTGTTCCCTACAGGCCCATTACCCTCATGCCTGTTCCCTCCAGGCCCATTACCCTCATGCCTGTTCCCTACAGGCCCATTACCCTCATGCCTGTTCCCTACTATTCAGGCGGTAATGGGCATGTTCCATTTTTTGGGTGAACGGGCATTTCCATTCCAGTTCACAGGTCGTGAGCTTGAAGGCTTTCCCGTTCCATTTTGAGCCCCGCCTGGTTACCCGATCTTTTTCATCAACCAGGCCATGTTCTTACCCAGGTTGGCCATGGTGTTCATGCCTTCTTCATCCTTTAACACCTCCCCCGGGTCCCTGCCCACGGCAAGGTTCCAGTAGGTGGAGCCGGGAACGATCATATTGTTGATGAAAAAAAGCATGTTGATTTGATTAAACACCTGGACGGCCCCTTGACGCCGAACCGCCACCACAGCTGCTCCGACCTTCCTGGACAGCATGCGGTCGTTGGCAATGGCCACCAGGCCCAAACGGTCGATCAAGGCCTTCACTTCCGTGCTCACGGAGGCAAAATACGTGGGGGAACCGATGAGTACCCCGTCCGCCCCGTCAATTTTTGTGATGAATTCATTCATGTCGTCTTTGGGGCCATGGCATTTCCGGTCTTTCTTTTCCATGCATTTGTAGCAGGCGATACACCCTCGAACATTTTTGCCCCCCAGCTGCAGAAGCTCGGTTTCAAGGCCCTCTGCTTTCAATTCATCCAAGACTCTGTTTAAGGAAAGAAAGGTGTTTCCATTTTTTCTCGGACTTCCGTTAATGGCAATAACTTTCATGAGTGCAACCTTTCATGTGATAGATTTGGCTTTAAAAAGATTCGTTATTCAAACCTCTTAAATCAAATAACGAATCTGCTTTCCATGGCTTCTTTTACCATTGGGATGCATCCGTTGTCCAGAAGGATTGCTGCTGGAAAAAACAGGGCTTTACTCAGCTCATGCAATCATTATATTATCCCTAATCTGAAAGGAACGTATGATGGGAAAACGAACTATTCTTGTCCTTTTTGCCCTATGCCTGCTTTGGGGCTGTGCTGAAAAACCGGGAGGAATGATTGATATGCGTGCGGATTCAACCATGGATTGCCCGACTTCGCCCAACTGCGTCTCATCCCAAGCAACCAATCCAGAGAGAAAGGTGGAACCTTTTCAATTAAAGCAGGACAATAAAGAAAACTGGTTACGCATTCAAGCCCACATCTCATCCATGCCGGGAACCCGGATGATAAACTGCTCGGACACGGTGATTCATGCGGAATGCAAAAGCCGGTTATTTGGTTTTATTGATGACCTGACGTTAAAATTGGACCCCCTAACAGGAAAAATTGACATTCGTTCCGCCGCCCGAACGGGCTATTATGATTTCGGAGTCAATATACGACGAATCACCAGGCTAAGAGAACAATTAGAAAGCAAAAACATGATTGAGATACCCCAACTGTCCCCGGTACCCTGAAGCTCACCCCCAAGCCTCATGCATCGACCTGTAGAAGATTCCATTCAATGTCTTCTTATGGTTAAAATTCTCCCGCGGCTTGAACCCTGCGGAACTGAAACCACTTGAAATTGGATCATATTTTTAATTATTTTAAATACTTTTGTTGACAAAAAGTATCTTCCAATTTAATGGAAGCCGTCAACCACCCGATCAACCAAACCCTAACAAAATCAAACGGGCATCAAGGATCAAATTATGGCCATTCTTTTTGAAGCACCATTACGACAAAATCGCGCAAAAAAGTTCACCCAGATAGTGTTCAGCATCATGATCATCTTGTTCGGGCTGTTTTTATATATACCGGAAAATGTTTTCGGAGACGATGGTCCGGAAGGAAACATTGATTTTCCTGATTCCAGCCTGAAGAATGCTTTGATTGAACTGGGGGCGGACGCCAATAACGATACCTTCATCACCGAGGATGAAATGGCTCAGTTCGGCCAATTCGGATTGGGAGAGCTGACGCTTTCCGATAAAAGCATTTCAGATTTAACAGGGCTCGAGCATGCTGTAAATTTCAATAAAATCCATCTGGACAACAATCAGATCAGCGACCTGAGTCCCTTGTCCTCCATGACAAGAATGCAGAGTCTTAGCCTGTTCAACAATCAAATCGCAGACATCGGGCCGCTTTCCAATTTAACGAATCTGACCTTCCTTGAGCTCGGGGAGAACTTGGTAACGGATTTAACGCCATTATCCTCCCTTACCCAGCTCCGGGTTTTATACATCAGGCATCACACCCATGTGGTCGCCCTGGACAATGTGGCGCCCCTGAGCGGGTTGACCAGCCTGACCAGCCTGTGGATCACCGGCACGACCCTTTCCGACATCAGCCCTCTTGCGGGCCTGGTCAATCTCGACAATGTGGATCTTCAGCACAATCAAATCAGCGATATCAGCGCCCTGCACTCCTTGCCCAAACTCGATATGATCTCCCTGGATGACAATCCCATAACGGATATCAGCCCGCTGGCAGGCCTCAATGAACTCCAGGTCCTGTGGCTCCGTTATACCAAGAACGTGGAAGACATCAGCGCATTGAACGGATTGGCGAAGTTGCGTTCCGTTTACCTGGATGATAATCAAATTTCCGACATCAGTCCGTTGGCGGGAAGCACGTCGCTTCGGCAATTGTCCGCATATGACAACTTGATAACGGATATCAGCCCTTTGAAGACCTGCACGGTGCTCATGTATCTTTATGTAGACAGGAACCCGATTGCAAGTCTATCTTCCCTGCCTGAATTTCCAACGCTCATCAGCCTTCGAGCCTCCAGCGTGAAAGTCAAGGATTTCAGCCCCCTGTCCGCCTTGACCGGGCTGATGGATTTAACCATTTCGTTCAATCAGATAGAGGATATCGATTTTGTTTCCACCATGACCGGGCTTAAAACTCTGGGGCTTGGCTACAATCAAATCACCGATATAACTCCCCTGATGAATCTCACGAATCTGGAATCTTTATATCTTAACAACAACTTGCTGAAAATCCTGCCTCAAAACGCGTTCATCGATTTTACCAAGCTTTACATTCTTCAGCTTTCGGACAACCGGATTGACTTAAGAACCCAGATTTTGAATCTGCCGCCCATCCTTTCCACCGGCGGTGTTTACTACAACAACCAATATTTGATATCCTTCACGGAACCCAATGATCCGATTTCTCTTGAAGTTGGAGAAACCCTAAGCCAAAGCATTGCAGCTGAAGCAACAAGAATCACGGCCAGCGGCATCAATAGCGTCACCGGGGAATTTACCGGCGTTACCAGCACCGAGCATCTGAATTTTGAAGGCAAATGCAAGGTGGTGATGTTGGAAGGAGATGAATTCGTAACGGTTGTGAAAAACGGGGATCAGGCTGAAGTGACAGGGGTTGCCCAAGGAACCGGAAAAATGGCCGTTGAATGGGTTGATTATTCCATCGGCTTATACTTTCCCCTGGTGATGCGGGTAACAACCGTAAACGTGGAAGATCCCTCCCTCCAATTGCCCGAACTGAGCTTCAGTGAAGCTTCGGCTTCAGTGAATGAAGGGGATGCCCATGTGGTTTATGTGGAAAGGAACCTGCCCTTCGGAGCCATCACCTGTCAGGTGAATGTGACCGGCGGGACCCTGTCCGCTGACGACTATACAAGTTCAGCGGCCTTTCCCGCGACCCTTTCTTTTGCAAATGGCGAAACCAGAAAATCCATCACCCTGTCCCCCCTGGCGGATGGAAAGACCGAAGGACCGGAATTCCTGCAACTGGGCATTGTCAGAGCCGGCTTTGAGCCCCTGGACCCCGTCCCTACGTTTACACTTGATGTCGCGGATACCAGCATACGTCACAATGATGCCCGGGTGGTTTCCATGGATTTTCCCGCCACCATGCTGGCCTACCAGGACAATATCGCCACCATCACACTGGAAAACAACGGCAACACCATCTGGGACCACCAGGCGTCCCCCTACAACCTGGGCAATCCATCCATGCCCGGTGATATCTATGAGTTGAAGATCGGCGTGGAAGGAACCTCTCCCGGAGATGGGCCGGATGATCTTGAGCCGGGATTCGCCTTTGTCAGGACTAGTACAAAATCGGTCGTGGCACCTGGAGAACAGGTGACCTACACGTTTCATATCACCCCCAAATTCAATGGCAACCAAACCCTGAAATTCAGAATGCTGGGGATGGACTTCAACATCGATCATTCTCCCTTCCTCCAATACTTCGGAGAAACGGCCTTCCTGAATTTTACCGTCAGGCAACCGGTTGCCGATGCCCAGATCATCAGTCTGGATTGCCCGTCCCTGATATTGACCGAAAGAAGTACCCCGGTTACTGTGGTGGTGAAAAACATTGGCGAAACCACCTGGATTCCCCGCTCCGTTGAAAATGGCAGCGAATGGGATTGGCCCGGTAATACCCTGGCCTGGTACCTGGATGGGGATTCAAGCCACCCGAGCCGTCCACCCACGGTCCCCGGAGCTTTGTTTGACTGGACCCTGGGTGCTTCAAATGCTTCCGTGGCTCCGGGCGAAACCGTAACCTATACCTTGACCTTCACCCCCCGAAGAGCCGCAGTGGGACAGCATGTCATCCATTTCAGAATGCTCGGGCTCAGCCCGATTGATCAATACAGCTATTTCGGGGACACAGGAACGCCTGGTGTGGAAGTGAAAAACCCCTGGAATGACGCCCGTGTGGTTTCCATGGATTTCCCCGCCACCATGCTGGCCTATCAGGACAATATTGCCACCATCACCCTGGAAAACAACGGCAACACCACCTGGGACCATCAGGCCTCCCCCTACAACCTCGGCAACCCTTCCATGCCCGGTGATATCTATGAGTTGAAGATCGGCGTGGAGGGAACGTCTCCCGGAGACGGGCCGGATGATCTTGAACCTGGATTTGCCTTTGTCAGAACCAGTACAAAATCCGTGGTGGCCCCCGGAGAACAGGTGACCTACACCTTTCATATCACCCCCAAATTCAATGGAAACCAAACCCTGAAATTCAGAATGCTGGGGATGGACTTCAACATCGATCATTCTCCTTTCCTTCAATACTTCGGAGAAACGGCCTTCCTGAATTTTACCGTCAGGCAACCGGTTGCCGATGCACAAATCATCAGCCTGGATTGCCCCTCCAGGATGCTGACCGAACAAAGCACCCCGGTTACTGTTGTGGTGAAAAACATTGGCGAAACCACCTGGATTCCACGCTCCGTTGAAAACGGCAGCGAATGGGATTGGCCCGGCAATACCCTGGTCTGGTACCTGGATGGGGATTCAAGCCACCCGAGCCGTCCGCCCATGGTTCCCGGAGCTTTGTTTGACTGGACCCTGGGTGCTTCAGATGCTTCCGTGGCTCCGGGCGAAACCGTAACCTATACCTTGACCTTCACCCCCCGAAGAGCCGCGGTGGGGCAGCATGTCCTCCATTTCAGAATGCTCGGGCTCAGCCCGATGGATCAATACAGCTATTTCGGGGACGACTCCTCCAAAGCCGTGACCATGCGTTTAAGCAACAGTGTTGGGATTCCAACGATAGTCACCCTAGGAAGCGTTGAGATCACCATTTCAGGAAACTCCATTCAAGCCCCCGAAGGAATCGATCTGGCAAGCCTTCTGACCCATGGCAAATTGCCCGTTCCCATTTGGGATGATGACGGTGTAACCCAGATCGGCATCATGGAAATTGAGTTGGAGTCTGTTTCAGGAAATGAAGCCAACATTACGTCTGCCACACTTAAAATGGACATGATCCGTCAGATGGAGGGACAGGATATCAATGTATTGATCGAGGTTCAGCTTCACAAAATACCTCCATCAGGAATGCTTGAGATCACACTGGATCCGGTTGAAAGTGCTGACGAGGATGGAATCAACAGCCTTTTGGACAAGGACGGCAAAGCCATGGATGGATTGCCCCTGGTCATCGTCAATGTTGTAAAGCATAACTTTGATGAAAATGATATTGGTCCGTCCCGGGTGGATATCCGCATACCAAAACCACCGGGATTTACTTCTCAGAAGCGGTTCCTCATGGTGAAAGAAGATGGCGAGACCCTGGTAATCCTGCCCACGGAGTTTGTGGAAGAGGCCTCCATGGTTCTTTTCCGGGGTTCCTCTCCGGGTGGCTTCTCCCGATTCATCCTGGTCCAGCTTGAAGATGATAAATCGGTCGATGGCGGCTCCTTCTGCTTTATCTCTTCCATGGGAAGATAAAAACCCAAGCCGGATCAAAGCAAGCGAATTTAAAAAAGGGGGAGCCACCGCTCCCCTTTTCCCTAATCCACAAACGGTTCAAGACTGTCCAGATAATCCTTGCGCAGGTTGTTGTCCGGCTTGATTTCATCCCCGAAATTCATATGAATATCATTTTCTTTGGTATAGACAGGCCATTGGGGAAGCTCTCCACCGTTGGGGTCTCCGAATTTTGCAAAATGGGTCCAGTAGATCATGAAGGCATGGGACAACTTGTTGTCGATACCCGAGACGTTGCCCCATTTGGGGCCGATGCGCCCGAAAATATAGGGAATCTCCCCGCCATGATGGGAACCCAGAAACTCCCCCGCCTTGGTGGGGGGAATTCGGGTGAAATGATATAAATAGGAGTTGGCAGTCATCTTTTCCATCCATCGCGCCTGTCTTCTGGCCGGAAGAATCATTTCACAGTCCGTGGCATAGCGGTTCATGGCTTCTGCTACGCCCTCCTCGGTTTCCGGTTTATACATGGCGTAAATAGCAGGCGCATTTTCGCCATATCGCTTCCAGATCATTTGTTTAAAACCATCCATGGTTCTTTTTTCCTTGGGGATGGTCATCTGAAGGAGCGTCATTTCATCTTTGTTGGTTCCGATAATCAAAGGAATATCGTGCTGCCTGCCCTGGCTGTAAATGGTTCTGGGATCCTCGGGAATAACCCATCCGTCCACCATGGGATTGGCATTTAAGGCTCCGGTACTCAATAGTGACTCATAGGAGGCGGCCCGAAGATCATCCAAAGATTTGGCTCCCAGGATCTGGGCTGTTTTGAGCCCTTCCTTTTCCCGTTCTTCCAGGGGCTGGCTCACATCCCGCAGCGCACCGCTCTGGCAGACACCTCCGTGAAAAAGGCCTTTGGCCAGGGGCGATGCCGTAAGCAAGGCAACACTCCGGCTTCCGGCGGATTCGCCGAAAACCGTGACACGGTCCGGGTTGCCTCCAAAAAGCCGAATGTTTCGCTGGACCCATTGCAGGGCAGCTATCTGGTCCATGAGGCAGTAATTTCCCGAAGCATGATTTTTAGCCTCCCGGGTCAGCCAAGGGTGACAAAAAGCGCCGAAAAAATTGATTCTGTAATTGATGGTGACCAGAACCACACCCTTTTCAGCCAGGGGGGTTCCGATATAATCCGGGCTGGACCCCGCACCCATGGTGAAGCCTCCGCCATGAATCCAGACCATGACGGGAAGGTTCTCTTCGGAGGAAGCGGCGGGCGTCCAGATGTTCAAGTACAGGCAGTCTTCACTCCGCCAGTCATTATCTTTCACACCACCGAAATTGCTTGGATTCTGCATGGCAGCAGGTCCGTATTCCGAAGCGGATCGAATCCCTTCCCAGGGAATAGCCGGTTCCGGCGGGCACCACCGTAAATTGCCAACCGGCGGGGCCGCATAGGGGATGCCTTTATAAACAGAGATGGAATTATTGGTTCCGGTGCTTGCACCGGTAATTTTACCTGATTCAATCTGAATAAGGCCACCGTCAACTTTGTTGTTGATCAAAATATTTTCTCCTTGGTTCGTAAAATGAAGGCCGGGCTTTTAGAAAAACCTATTAAAATGAAAACTTGGGGGCTCCGGTGGTTGCACCGGCAATGACGCTCTTTCAGGGGGGTTCTGAACGTTGTTAAGCGCATTGGTCAAAGTCAAATATTCAAAATCCGGGGCTTTTGTCAAGCAAAAGAAGTTTTTAACCGTTACGATGGGCTTCTTGGTTCAGATGTTGCAAAACCTTTTTTCTATTCATTGATAATATTTTCCAAAGCCGGATCCATTTCAAGGAACCTGAACTTAAACCCATTCCGAATCAGTTTATCCGGAATGACTTTCTGACTCTGGAGCAGAGATTCGGCAAATTCTCCCAGGATGAGCCGCATCATAAAACCCGGGGCCGGGACAAAGGCCGGGCGCCCAAGGGCCCTTCCCAGGGCTTTGGCCATGGTTTTCTGGCGGATGGGAATGGGGGTGGTGAAATTCACGGCGCCATCCATCTCCTGGTTTTGAATAATGAAATTCACGGCGGACAGAAGATCATCCACATGAATCCAGGGAAACCATTGTTTTCCCGATCCCAAAGGTCCCCCAAGACCCCATTTAAAAAGGGGAATCAATTTTTCCAAGGCCCCGCCGTTTTTTCCCAGCACCACCCCAAACCTCGCAAGCACGGTCCGGATGCCCTTTTCCCGGGCTAAACCGGTTGCCTTCTCCCAGTCCTGGGCCAATCCGGCAAGAAATCCGGTTCCGGGTTCTGAACCCTCGGTAAGGATCTCTTCTCCGCGATCCCCGTAATAACCAACGGCAGAGGTGCTGATCAAGGTTGCCCCGGTGTTTCCGTCCAAACCCGCCACAAGATTCCGGGTGGTAAGAATCCTGCTGTCATAAATCAATTGTTTATAGCTTTCGGTCCATCGACGGGAAATGGTGGCTCCGGCCAGGTTGATGACCACGTCCATTTGGGTTAGGCGCTCTTGCCATTTTCCGGGTTCTGTGGTTTTCCCCGGAAGATAGGTTAACCCGGAGGGAAGACTTTCAGGCATTTCAGACCGAACTACACAAAAAACCTCATGGCCTGAGGCCAGAAGATCTGCAACCAGTTTTCCTCCGATAAAACCCGTTCCGCCGGTCACAAGGATTTTCATCTTTTTCCTCCTTTAATAAAGGCACGGCTGTTGACATTGGGATCACGGTTTGTGTAATAGCATCCTATCATTCTTTCAACCCGGAATCCAATGATTCTCCCGAGGAGCCCGACGAATATGTTTTTCAAAAAAACCATAGGTGGCTACTTGAATCCAGTGGAAGGCATTCACCACAAAACCATAGCCTTCGGCAAGAACACGTTAATGGCTGAATTCCTGCTTCATGCAAACAGCAAGTTGCCGCGCCACAGCCATCCCCATGAGCAGACCGGTTATCTGATCTCAGGGCACATCCGGCTGTTCATCGGTGATGAATCTTTTCTATGCCATCCCGGAGACAGTTGGTGTATTCCGGGGAATGTGGAACACAGCGCCGATGTGATAGAAAATGCCGTGGCCATTGAAGTTTTTTCACCGGTTCGTGAGGATTACCTGCCGAAAAAGTCCGAGTAATTGCTCGCCTCGAAATGCGAAACAAACAATCCGCATGAAGACCGGGGTTCTGAAACCTGACCCCCGGAATCAGTGAAGGCGGCCTTATTGGACATGAACTCCGCAAAGGGTGATGATGGCCTTTTCCAGAACCAGTTTGGGATGCAGGTTGGTGCTCTTCAACAAACGGTCTGCATCATACAGGGCTTTGATCCCGGACTTAAGGTCTTCCCGGGTAAAGTTTTCCGCCTTGATCATGGACTGATAAATGGGAAAGGGATTGTTGGGGTTCTTGGCAACGATGGCCTCGGTGGAAGGTTTTGGTTTCGGTGTTTTTTTCTTGCCCTTGTTCCCGGCATTCTCCTCCACCGGGTTGAGCTGATGCTCCCACTGGACCAATTCATTCAGTAAAACAACATCCAGGTCTTGAATAACGGGAAGGATGGTCCTCTTAAACTCCGGGAACGACATTCCTTTGGTCCAGCCCCTCTGTTTCAGAGCCGGGGATATGGACTGGTAGATCATTAGCTTTCGGACCTGATTGATCATGGCCCCCAAAATCTGAAGGGGGTGGATTTCATTGGCCATGAGAAGATGAGCATAATAAATCGATTTCTGAGCATTTCGGTCTGCAACGGCGTTGGTGATTTCAAAAATAGGGTCTATTTTTGTTCTGTTGAGAAGATGATGAACATCTTCTATCGTGATCTGCTTTCTGTCTCCCACAAAACTGATGAGCTTTTCAACATTTCCGCCTAACACGTGAAGGTCGAATCCGGTCATTTCAAGCATGGCGGCAATCGCTCTTCCATCCATCTTCTTCCCATTCCGGGACAAAATTTCAGCCAACTGTTCCTGCAAAACGGCATTTTGGGAATCCTTGTCCGCCTTCCGCTCTCCCTTGGGAACCGAACAATCCACACACAGGCCCTTTTCTTTGATCACAGAATAAAGAGCCCGCCGTTTATCCACATGGTCGGTGGTGATCAACAGGTGGTTTGAGGAAGGAAAACCTTTCTCAAGGTTTTTTTCCAGCCTCTCCGCCACGGAAGACCCGCTTGGTGGGGACAGGTTGTTCTCCAGGCAATGGGCGATTAAATCGTGGATCCAATCCCCCCCGTCGGCTTCGGACAGGTTGAGCAGAACTAAAGGATCGGCGCTTTGAAAATCAGTTAAAGTCAGACTGTTTATTCCCAAATATTCCATGAAAAACCCGGAAGCCTTTTGCAGATCTTCCTCGAATACGGCTGCCTTGGCCTTTTCAAGCATGGCACCGCTGTTTTTTTTCTCATAGAAAACTCGCGAATGGCATAGGGAAATCACTTTTCTCTCCCCCAGAAGGGAAAAGGTATTGACCCGTTCAAGGGCTTCCTGAATATTGCCATGATCCGCGTCCACCGTTTCATAGCAAAGACTTCGATTTTCATCGGGGAACATTTTATTTAGCAGGGATTCCAGGGCTTTTTCATAAAGGAAAGGCTCTCCGAAGATTAAATAGACGGGAGCGAAGTCTTTACGGGCAGGGTCATTGAGGTATTGATCAAACTGTTTGTAATTGATTTCAGCCATTCTTATGAAAGGTTTTCATGGGAAGCCGATAAGTTGGCCTTATTTTTACCCAGAACGATCATCATGACGATTCCCAGAACGACCATGGAGAGCCCGATCACCTGGGAGATGGACAGGGCTTGGAAAAACGTGCTGCCACGGAAATCACTCCTGAAGGTTTCCATCCAGGTCCTGGTTCCCCCTTCCAACACCAAATACATGCAGAAGATCTGTCCGTGATAATGCTTACGCTTTCTGGTGAGCCAGATGATCAGAAAAACCGTCAGGTTTGTCAAGGCCATATAAATCTGGGTCGGATGAAGAGGAATTCCCGTGGGCGCCAGGGACATGGGGTCCCGAAAGGTCACCGCCCAGGGAAGATCGCATATTTTTCCGAAACAACACCCTGCAGAAAAACAACCCAGGCGCCCGAAAAATTGTCCCAGGGGCAAAACCGTAGCCAGAATATCCGTCACCTGCCACGTCTTTAGTTTCTTGAATTTGATATATCCCAGTGCCGTGGCCAGGGCAAAAATAAATCCCCCGTAAAACACCAGGCCCCCGTTCCATATTTTAAAAATCTCCAGAGGATTGGCCAAAAAAGCTTCCGGGGCTGTCACCACATAAAGCAACCTGGAACCGATGAGGGCGGCAAAAATGATATAAAAAGAAAGGTCCATGATGAGGTCCCCGTCCATCCCCGCCCGTACGGCTTCCTTTCTGGCCAGAAAGATGCTGAGGATAAAACCGACGGCGATAAAGAACCCATAGGTGAAAACGGACAATTTGCCCAGATGGAATAGAACCGGATGCATAGTGGTTGAAGTCTCCTCTGTGAAATTGCTTTGATTTTTAAAAATTATCCGGACGCTTGAATACCATATAATAGAAGAAAATGGAAACACCGATGCATATGGCGCTGTCCGCGACATTAAACGCCGGCCATGTATACTTGCCCACATAAACTTCTACGAAATCCACCACACCTGAAAACCTGAACCGGTCAATAAGATTGCCCACCGCACCCCCCACAATCAGGGAAAAGCCTATGAGCATCAAGGGAAACTCCTGGCCGGTTTTGCTGTAAAAATAAAAAATAACGCAAACCGCACAGATGGCCGCCCCCATGAGCAGCATCTGTTGAAGGTTTGAATTGCCTCCTGAGAACAACCCAAAAGCAACCCCTGGATTTCTTAAATGGGTCAGATTGAAAAAACCAGGGATTACCACAATGGTATTATAAAGCGGAATCTTGGCCACAACCAGGGCTTTGGTCAATTGGTCCATCATCACAACGATGGAGGAAATGATCAGGAGGATTTGATATTTTCGCTTCATGGTTACATGCTTTCCAGCGCTGTTTCACATCGCCTGCAAAGGGTTGGGTGTGGGGTGCTTGCGCCCACGGAGGTATCGTGAATCCAGCACCGGTCGCACTTGTCCCCGGAAGCCGCCAAAACAGCGACTTTGAGTTCTTTCATTCCGGTTTCCTGAGCCCCCGTATTTTCTTGTCCCGGCTCTTGTAAAAAGGCTTCCGACACAATGAAGAGGGTGGCCAATTCCTTCTTATAGGGCTGTAATTTTTCAAACAAACCCTTGTCCGCATGGAGGACCACCCGGGCATCCAGGGAGTGCCCGATGACTTTATTCACCCTTGCGGTTTCCAGAACTTTGGTGACCTCGGCCCGGATTGCGAGAATCAGTTCCCAGCTTTTTCCCAGGGTGTCATCCATCCATGAAGCATTCACAACGGGCATTTCAGACAGATGAATACTGGTGGTCTTGTCCTTGCATTGCGGCATATGGCTCCAGATCTCCTCGGCTGTAAAGGAGAGGATGGGGGCCATGAGTTTCGCCATGGTATTCAAAAGGATGTGCATGACCGTCTGGGCACTTCTTCTTTCAAGAGAATTCGGGGTGGAAGTGTAGAGTCTGTCTTTGAGAATGTCCAGGTAAAACGCCGACAGATCCAGGGTACAGAAATTGAAGAGGGCATGATAGATTTGATGGAATTCGTAACGCTCATACCCCTTTTTGACCTTTGCTATCAGGCTTTGCAGCCGGTGCAAGGCGAACCTGTCGATCTCCATCATTTGAGAATAATCCACCCCATTCACAACAGGATCAAAGTCAAAAAGGTTTCCCAGCATGAATCGGCTGGTGTTTCTGATCCTCCGGTAGGCATCGCTGAGTTGCTTAAGGATGTTTTCCGATATTCGAATATCATCCTGGTAATCCGAGGCTGAAACCCAGAGCCTGAGGATTTCCGCACCGTATTTTTGAATCAAGACATCAGGGGCGATGAAATTACCCAGGGATTTTGACATTTTCTTCCCCTCGGCGTCCACCACAAAACCACAGGTGAGAACCGACTTGTAGGGGGCTTTTCCCCGATTGCCCACGGCCGTAAGAAGAGAACTCTGGAACCACCCCCGGTGCTGATCCGTGCCTTCAAGATAAAGATCGGCCGGCCATTGAAGGTTCTCCCGCTGTTCAAGAACCGCGGCATGACTGACCCCGGAATCAAACCACACATCCAGAATGTCATTTTCTTTTCTGAATTGGCTTTTTCCGCAGGACTGGCAATTCACATCTCCGGGCAGAAGCTGTTCGGGGCTTTTTTCAAACCAGATATCCGTGCCGAATTTTTCAAACAGATCGCAGATATGCTCCATGGTCTTCTTGTCCATGAGAAGCGCCTCGCAGGCCTCACAGGAAAACAGGGCAATGGGAACCCCCCATACCCTCTGCCTGGAAATGCACCAGTCCGGCCGATTCTCCACCATGCCGTAGATGCGATCCCTTCCCCAGCTTGGAATCCATTGAACCGTGTCGATGGCTTCCAGGGCTTTTTTCCTCAACCCTGTTTTTTCCATGGAAATGAACCACTGGGGGGTGGCACGGAAGATCACCGGTTTTTTACATCGCCAGCAATGGGGGTAGGAATGAGCGATCTTGCCACTTGCCAGCAATGAACCGTTTTCCTTCAGCGTTTCGGTGATTCCATCATTGGCTTTAAAAACAAATTGGCCATTGAACAGGGCGACATCCCCTGTGAAGCATCCACCATCATCCACAGGCGAATAAATTTCCAGGCCATATTTCAAGGCCGCCTCATGGTCTTCTCTTCCGTGACCTGGCGCCGTATGAACGCAACCCGTACCGGCATCCAGGGTCACATGTTCTCCCAGAATCAATAAGGAATCCCTGTCATAGAATGGATGGGAGCATTTTTTTCCTTCCAGATCCCGTGGATTGACAGAGCCAATTTTCTGATAATGGACAATGCCGAAAGTCTCCATGCATTTTTCGGCAAGGGCTTCGGCAAGAATCAATACTTCATTATTCTCAGTTTCATATGCCCCATAATTATAATCCGGATGCAGAGCCACAGCCAGATTTGCCGGAATGGTCCAGGGGGTTGTGGTCCAGATCACCGCATAAACCGGTTTGCCCATGGTTTGGGGAAGGATGTCCGATAGATCATCCTTCACTCTGAATTTTACAAATATCGACGGGGATTTTTCTTCCTGGTATTCTATCTCAGCCTCGGCAAGGGCTGTTCGGCAATGGCAGCACCAGTGAATGGGTTTTTTGTTTTTGTAAAGGCTACCGTTTGAAGCGAACTCGAAGCATTCCCTGGCAATGGTGGCTTCGTAAGAATAATTCATGGTGAGATAGGGGTTATCCCATTGCCCCATCACCCCGAGCCTTTTAAATTCATCCTTCTGAATTTGAACAAAGGCTTCGGCATACTCCCTGCAAAGTTTTCTAATTTCGACCTTGCTTAATTCCGCTTTCTTTTTCCCGAGCTTTTGATCCACATTGTGCTCAATGGGCAACCCATGGCAATCCCAACCCGGCACGTACACCGCATTATAGCCGTTCATCTGTTTGTACCGGACGATGATGTCCTTGAGGATTTTATTCAAGGCCGTTCCCATGTGAATATGGCCGTTGGCATAGGGGGGACCGTCATGCAGAATAAACATCTCACGATCTTTTGATGCCATTCGGATCTGATCATAAAGATGAGCATCTTCCCATGCCTGGAGTTGTTCGGGCTCACGTTTTGCCAGATTTGCTTTCATGGGAAAATCGGTTTTCGGAAGGTTGAGCGTACTTTTGTAATCCATTCATGCCTCCTCAATAAACAGCTAAAGGGATTTATCGAAACATCATTTCCGATTAAATCCCTTTTGGCATTTGGTGCCTAGGACGAGAATTGAACTCGTACAGGGACTAAGCCCCGAGGGATTTTAAGTCCCTTGCGTCTACCAGTTCCGCCACCCAGGCATTGGCTGTATTTCAGCTTCTTTTTGGAATGAGTTCATATAACATTCGGATCAATGTTTCAATCAAAAATTGTTTTGACCCCAGAGATTATGTCGTGTTATAGAAATATGACTTTTCAAGAACGCCATTACTAAACCCTTCACTGCTAATAACAGGTAACCCCTATGATAGAGTTCTCCTTACCTTCGGATAAATACGATGAAATGTCACAATTGTTCAGACTGGTGGATGGGCTGCCCATGGAAAAACAAACGGAATTGCTTTGCCAGTACGGGTCCGCCTATCTGCCTTCCATCCTTTTCCATATCATCGTGAACATGCCTGACGCTGAGAAGCAATGTCTTCTGGATGAAATAAAGAACCCCGACTCGGACCAGCGGGCCCATGAGCGACAGGAATGCATCATTTCAACCGATTTTGTCATCCATGACCGGGCACACCGTAATTTTGTCAAAGATATCAGCGAGGGCGGGGTGTTTATTGAAACAAGTGCCCCCACGGGCGCAGATATCGGCGATAAAATGGTTCAGAGTTTTTCCCTGCTTAACGAACAGCTCCTGTTCAAATTTTCAGGGGAGATCGTTCGTGTTGATAAAAAAGGACTCGGCGTTAAATTTTCAAATCTAACCCCTTACCAGATAGAAATGATCCGAAACATTTTGAAAAAGTTAAAATAGAACTTTTTTTTCCTTTCCTTCACATCATGCATTGTCTGGGATATCAGCTTCTTTGGCCTTAAACATCATGATCAACACCACTTCAGAACCACTGCTGGTGGTAATTTTCAGATCAGGATATTTCTTTTTGAAAACATGAAGCATGGCAAAGTTTTCTTTTAGAACCGTGGCGGTAAAACCGGTGTAATGATTCTCCATGGCAATGGTTTCAAGCTGATTGATGAGGTAAGAAGAAATCCCGAGATTCTGTTGGTCCTCCCGAACTACAAATGCGATTTCCGCAAGGTCACTCTCGGATTCCGCATAGGATCCGATGGCGATGATTTCCTTATATCCCCCTCTTTGCACCAGACCGATGATGGACATGTTCTTTCTATAATCCACGCTTGCCCAGTGCTTTTGAACCACTTCATGGGAAAAGGTTTTCATTCTGTAGAAAAAACGAAAGTAAATGGTCTGGTCCTGAAGCGAGTAAAAAAAGTTCCGGTAATTAAACTCATCCGAAGGAAGCAAGGGCCTGAATTCAATGGTTTTGCCGTTTTTCAGCTGGTAGGTGGTTTTGTAATTTTCCAGAAACATCAAGTCGTCCTGGGAGGGTGTCAACTGATCGCCGAAAATATAGTGCCGTTTCTTGGCGAATTGAACCAGTTCATCCCTGAATTTAGGGTGCGAGATCTGGGCCAGCTCCATCACCCTCTGATAGATGCTTTTGCCTTGAAGCTCGGCAATGCCATATTCCGTAACAACAAAATTGACGTCACCTCGGGTTGTGGCCACACCAGCCCCTTCGCTGAGGTGAGGCACAATACGGGAGACCTTACCATTCTGGGCTGTGGACGGCAGGGCCACAATGGAAAAACCGCCGTTGGACATGGCGCTTCCTCTAAGAAAATCCACCTGATCGCCGATGCCGCTATAGAACAAATATCCCACCGAATCCGAACACACCTGTCCGGTTAGGTCCACTTCAAGAGCCGAACTGATGGAAACCAGATTGTCATTCTTGGCGATGATCGTAGGATCGTTGACATATTCCGATGACCGAAAGTAAAACATCGGGTTGTTATCCACATACCGGTAAAGGGCTTCAGACCCCATGCACAGGGAGGCCACCACCCTTCCGGGAATATGATTCTTTTTCTTGTTGGTGATGACCTTTTTTTCCAGCAGGGGAATAAAACTGTCCGTAATCAACTGGGTGTGAATTCCGAGGTCTTTTTTGCCATCAAGAAATTGCAAAATGACATTCGGCAATGTTCCGAATCCGATCTGGAGGGTTGCTCCGTCATCCACAATCTGGGACACATAATGCCCTATTCTTCTCGCGATTTCATTATATCTCGTCAAAATCGGCAGGGACTCCACCAGGGGTTCATCTTGAAGAACCAACCAGTCGATTTCATCCACATGAACAAAACTATCCCCCCACGTTCTGGGCATATTGGCATTCACCTGGGCTATGACCATTTTTGCATTGGACATCCCCGCCCTGGTGATATCGATGGACACACCGAGAGAACAGTATCCGAACTTGTCCGGCGGACTGACCTGAATCAATGCCACATCAATGCCGATCCTGTGACTGTAAAACATCTTTGGAATCTGGCTGAGGTAGGCAGGGATGTAGTCTATTTTTCCCTCAAAAGCCGCTTTTCGCATTTCCTTGCTGATAAAAAACAATTTTAGTGAAAACCGTCTTAAAAAGGATGGGTCGTCAACGAAATCCGCCAGGGTGAAGGACAACATCTGGTAGACCATAATGTCCTGAAGCGACATGTCTTTCACCATGAATCGGATGAGATGCTGTGGTTCCCCGCACCCGGTACCAACAAATATCCGACTCCCTCGCTTTATTTTTGAAACAGCATCATCAGCCGTTGTTATTTTTTTTGGACAATACTCGTACAGGTTCATGCCTTCTCTCCTTTATTATTTTGATTATTCTTATCCCCCATATCCTCAATTTAGTCAAGAAGGCTTTAAATCAGGCGAACAAGACGATTCCAAGGGGTTTGATAATAAAACCGGGTGAATGGGGTTCTTTTATTCAAGTTCATTATTTTAATTTTTTGTTGATAACACGTATTTATTCATTGACTCACGAAAGGTTATCACATATCTTGACTTCAATTTCATTGTGCCCTGGCATGCTGATCTTAAAGCGTGTAAATGTTTTAGACTTGGCTTTCAGATTTTATATTCGTTATGAAAACGATTATTTATATGGGCATGTTTTACAATAAATCTTAATGGAGGTAGGGATGATTACATTTGAATTATCAAAAGAACAGAATTTAATTATTAAGAGTTCCAAGGAATTTGCATCGGGCGAGATCAAGGAAATCGCAAGGGATTGTGATGAAGAGGAC
>VMSV01000114.1 GCA_013791935.1 Desulfobacteraceae bacterium
CAGGGACTGAAAGTCCAGGAAAAATTGGTTTACGACCACCTTGCCCACATTGAGCGGTCCATCAAGGCAAAAGGCCGGAAGCTGGTCATTTTACCGGCAAAATGCAGTTCCTGCGACTATGTTTTTTCAGACCGGAAAAAATTCGCAAAACCTGGCCGGTGCCCGGAATGCAAACGATCCCATATCACGGCCCCATCCTATGAAATTAAAAAATCGTGAACGGTGAACCGTGAACTGAAAAAGCATAATTCAAACCCCCCGTTCACGGTTCACGGTTCACCGTTCACGGCCCTTTACTTCTGGTACCACTTTCCATCCGCACTCTTAAGCCAGTCTCCGGCTTTGGCGACATCGGCGGCATTCTGGATTGCCCTGCGCTCGCCCACGTCCCGCGCCGTGCGGCCATTATCTTTTCCGATGGCCTCATAAACGGCAAGGCGGTCTTTGTTTTCGGCATCCACAACATCCTTGCCGGACATGGCCTGGCCCACGAATTCCAGAAATCCTTGGCTGTTTTCACCGATCACCCCCCGGGCTTTCAAGTCCAGAATGGCCGGTAATCGGGATGTCATTCTTTCTCTAATCGCTTCCGCATCGGCAAAGGCCATGGCGCTGCCCACAAGCCCACCGATTAAAAATACAAACAAGCCGATTAAAAAAGCTCTTTTTTTCATTTTGCATCTCCTTGTGAAAAACCTTTTGATTTTTTCTTTTACTTGGCTTTGCCAGGTTTGGGTTCCAGGGTTTCCGCCTTTTTGTCAATCTCCCCGAAGAAATCATCCAAGGCCCGGTCGATTTTCACATTCACATCAATGGTAATGTGAATCGGCTCGATTTTCACCGGCGCCACTTCCACCTTGTGCGTCATGCATGCCGGAAGAAGGAGCAACAGGATCAATCCTGCATAGACTCCGGCAACCCAAAATTTAATTTTTCCCATGATGGTTCTCCTTTTTATTGAATCATATCCATAAACTCCCGATAATGCAAAACCTCATTTAGCGGCAACTTGAAATTCAGATTCAGAAACACTTCAGGCCGAATCCCCCCATCCTCTCCAGCCTTGATTTGAATAAATTTTCCCGCATCCTGCTGGTAGGCAAACGGAATAGGCTTGGCCGGCTGGCCATTAAAATTCAAAGACAGCATCAGGTCATTCCCCACCGTATGCAATGAGACTTTGGCCCAGTTGTATTCATAATTCTTTACGGTTTCCCGAGCCATCTGGATCTGATCGAATTGGGGCGTATTCGCGGGGATGGATGCCGCCCACTGTTCCGTTTCCTGAATTTTTATCCGTCCGCCCTCCCCCGGACTGGAATATAAAAACCCGTCATTAAACGTCCACCGGCCCTTTGCGTAGGCCAGGGGAATTCTGCCGTTGACCGTTCCCTTTCCTTCAGCCTCGGCCGCCCCGAACTGCATCAGGATCATGGCCAGATTCAACCGGTCGCAGTATAAAACCAGATCATATTCATCCTTGTCTGGAGAAATTCTTAAGGCTTGGGTTTCCACATGGCCATTGCACCATTTAAACATGGTTTTTTCGATGAATAAGGAATCCGGAGACTCCATCTGGAATTCCACCCGTCCGTTTTCAAATATTATATTGCCCAGGGCTGCGGATTGAAAAGCAATCTCCTGTCTGGGTGCGGTCTTAAATTGGAAAAGATCCGGGAAAAAGATCTCGGTCTCGATCCCTTCCATGGAAATTTTCTGGTCCGTCTGGTAGAGTCCCCCGTTTTTGAGGCCCACCGTCAGGGTCAGGCCGGATTGGTTCGCGTTCCGGATGAAATCACCCCATAGGCTAAGGTTCCCCTTGGCGGTGATTCCTGCCGCCTCCGGATATATTCTGCCAAGATCCAAGGGCTTTTGAATCTCATGGGGAATCAGTTCATAGTGAACCCCTGATTCAAACCCGGCATCCGCAAATCCCCCATGGCCTGAAAACTTCAGAACCATATCCGGAATCAATCGGTTCTGATGCTTGCCGTCCAATAAAATCCCCATTCCTTTTTGCCGCACTCGGGTTTTTACAGACCCCAGATCTTTTTTCCCCCATAAAAGGGATCGGACATTGAACTGTCCTGAATCCCCCGGATCAAGGGAGGGCCAGACCAGGGGCATGGAAAGGTTGATTCCGGCAAAGGACAATTCTTGCGGCTTTATTTTTACCAACGCGTTTGAGCCCGAGGTGTTTCCCGTGAACCGGGGTTGATCCGAGAAAAGATCGTTGCATTGGCCCACGGCGATGAGGGAGGGAAAAGATGCAGAAACGTCTGGTGTGGTCATGCGCATGTTTGCCAGGGTCGCCCGGACCTCCAGGGGCATGACACCGGACCCAAGGGTTCCCGTGGCTTCTATATGAACAGAAGGCAGGGCCAGGGTCATAATGTCTTGTTGAACCGTGAGGCCGGAAAGGGTTAAATCCGCCTGAATTTTTCCCGCCTCCCCTGCGCCGGTTCCCGTGACCTTCAGCAGGGGAGAATCCAATGAGAACTTTGCTTGATCTTTCATAAACACCCAGGGGACGGATTCTTTTGAAGAGGCCCCTGTATTTTCCAGATTGAACGCCCACTCGTGATTTTCAGTTTGCGTAAAATCAAAACCTGCTTCCGTGCAAAGCCGAGTGTCGCCCTGTTTCTGTAACTTCAAAGCTTCGGCTGTGGGTTCAAAATCAGCGGCAAAATGTCCTTGGACTTTCGTATCGCCATTCATTCGGGAAACCCCGGCGGAGAGATCCTCGAGAAACACGCAAATCGAGCCGCTTGAAAGGGCCAGGGCGGAAAGGTCGATTCTCCAAGTGTCTTCGGGGGAATGGTCAAGGTGAAGCACCATGGGAACGATGGCCTCCTTGATGAAAGTATTCTTCAAGGTCATCTGCTGGTAGTTGATCTGAAACTTCGGGACAAGGATTTCTCCGGTGGTTTGCCCAAGCTTCAGAGGAGACAGGCTCATTTCCCCTTGGATGGCCATTGTCACCCGGCCCCGGGCAGCCAATCCGGGTATTTGAGAGAAAAGATCCCCAAAGGCATGGAGACCGAGGTCGTTTCCGGTACAGCTAAAGTGAAGGATTTGCTTTTTCAGGTCCACTTCTGCGGTGCCCAGAAGAATCTGCCCGAAGGGAGATGCTTTCAATGTACAGGAGAGCAGATCAGGCCGGTCTTTGCCCGATTGAAGGGTGGCTTCCAGGGGAACGACAATTTGCCGGTTTTCAAGTTGAAGGAAGAGCCTCACATCCACGAGTTTGAGGGTATCCACCCCGAAACCCAAGGCTTCCTGAAGGGAGCGGGGATTTTCTCCATCCGTTTCAACCGGAGATCCGGGGGATTCCGGCCAGGGGAGGATGCCCGGAATGACCAGGGAACCGTTTTTTACTTCGCAGAAAAGATCCACACCGCTGATGGATAGGGTCTTGACCTGTTTTTTAAAAAGAGTCCCCGGAGAAAAATCGATTTTGACCGTGCCCACCGTGAGACCTGGTTTACCCTCTTCTCCCATTTGAATATCCGCCAGGTCCAAACCCAGGAGATCCAGTTTTCGAATGGATAGGGACAACCCATCGAGCCCCGCTTTTTCAATGATTCCGGGCAGCAGGTGGTTTTGAATGAGTTTGGGAAGGAAACTGAAAAAAACCAGCCCGCCGAAGGATAGGAGAAAAATGCAAGCGAACAGCCCCATGAATGTCCACCATGTTTTTCCCAGAGGCATTTTTCATCCTTCTATCGTAGGGAACAGGCATACCTGTTCCCTACTTTAAAAAACATTATACCTGAATCTTGCACGCGTCTGAGGGTTTCATCTGCAAGGCATTTAAGGGCGAAGCTATAGTAGCATATTGCGAGCCCTTAATAACACAGCAGGTGGAAGCCTCAGATGCGCCCTTAGGGTAAAAATTTTAATGGTTAAAAGATTCATATTTATTTTACCAAACAGGTATCTTAGATTACTTCTATTATTAATGTAATCTCTTTAATTTAAAGCCTTTGCCCTGCACTTATAAATTTTCATGCATGATTCAGGTTACACATTAAACCGGAAATTGATGATGTCCCCGTCTTTTACTTCATAGGTTTTGCCTTCCAGGCGAACCGTGCCTTTTTTCCGGGCTTCGGCGTAAGACCCTGCGGCCATGAGATCCTCATAAGCCAGGACTTCAGCCCGAATAAACCCCTGCTGAATGTCCGAATGAATCACCCCCGCGGCTTCCACCGCCGGGGTGCTTTTTTTGAGGGTCCAGGCTTTCACTTCATCTTCTCCCACGGTAAAAAAGGAGATCATCCCCTGAAGGTCATAGGATTTCAAAATGACCCGGTCCATGGCGGATTCGGTGATTCCGAATTCCGCCAAAAATTCCTTGGCTTCTTCTTCGGACATTTTCGCCAGTTCCTGCTCGAGTTTGCTTCGAATCACCATGGCGTTTTCAATGCCTGAGGCGTCGACTGGCGGATCATTGTCTTCATCCATGTTGTTGAAGAGCACCAGAAGAGGCCTTCCGGAGATGAAGGCAAATCCCCGGAGCAGGGGAGAATGGGCCAGATCCGGATGGCTTCGAATGGGCAGGTCTTTTTCCAGGCAGGTTTTGCATTCGGCCAGCAGGGCCAGTTCTTCTGGCGTGCCCTTTTTCCCCCTTTTGGCATCCAGTTCCAGGCGTTCGAGTCTCTTTTCCACCACCAGGAGATCGGACAGGATCATCTCCCCTTCCAGGGTCATGTAGTCTTTTTTCGGGGAAGGGGCTTCCTCGCCGTAGGTTTTGAAATTGCGGATCACCTGGATCAGCGCATCGCAATCCCGCACCGGGTTGAAAATCATGGCAGGGTTGTCCTTGGCCTTTTTCTGCCCGGCGCTTGAAGGCAGGAAATACTCCACCTGGGCATAAATGGTTTTTTTCGGTTGATACATTTGATGCAGGATACCCACCCGTTGATCCGGCACTCGGATGGTTCCGATGCGGTCTTCGGCCTTGTTCTGGATGTCCTGAATATTGTGGGTCAGGGCTTCAAAGGTTGTGGCCTTGCCGCTTCCCGGCAGGCCGATGATTCCAAGTTTCATAGGCGATACTGTTCCATTTCTAATAGGTATTTTTCTGGCATCTTATCATCTTGCGCGGCCAACTGCAATGGAGAGACGAAATCCCGTTGAACCCTCTTAAATTCGACGAAACACGGGATCATTCCCACCCTTCCTGATATGGGATATACGCAAAACATATCATCATGGGAAGCCCTTTAAAATTTTAAAGCCTCTCTTCAAATAAATTCCAATAAATCGGTTGACTTATGTAATTATATTGCTATAGATTTGTTACATAATAAGGGTACTCTCCTCTTACCCTAATCCGATTCCTGGTTCTGAAATAAAAACCTTTTACTATAGGAGGCTGACGTGGCTGCCTTTAGATTTGGTGTTTCTATTTTATTTTTTCTGATCATCCTTCTCGCATTGCCTTTTCTGAATCAAAATATCACCCATGCAGAACTCACGGATTCAATAACCGGCAGGTCCGGTACTGCCGGGGACGACACCATTGTCAATTCCATATGGATAGATATTCTTTCTGAACTGGAGACATCTTCGGTGGAGGATGTTTCCACCACTGCCACCGGGATTGATGGTCTGGCCGGCAACGACACCCTGACCAGTCAAATATTTATGGATATAGAAGCATCTTCCACCATGGATGTCCCTTACACACCCACCGAAACCTTCGGTGCCACGATAACCGCAAGCACCATTGGTGTGATGGGCGGCAATGGTACGGATACCCTTTCAAACCAATCACCCGTATTATCAACTGCCGATACATCCGCTTTTATTTTCGAAGTCATAGTGCAAATCGATCCGGGCCTCCTGGAAATCCCCACCTCCGCCAAATCATCGGCAATCGGCCTCCAAGGAGGAAACAATCCGGACATTATAGGCAACACCAGCTACATAAACACCACGGCAACCTCCTATAGCGAAATTCAGGAATCCCACTTCAGTGCTGCGGAAATCCCTCTTGAAATATTTGCATTAGGTGACGGTAAAACCATTGCCAAATCCACCAGCATTGCCATTGACGGGGATATGCAGACCGGGACACCCACCCTTGTTGCAGACAGTACGGAAATCATATCCAATTCCGGAACATTACAAACTCTCTCAGATGCCGATGCTACAAAATATATCGGAATGATTGAGTTGGTGGGAGCCGCCCGGATAGATGACAGTACCGAGGCAAAAGCGTATTCCGCAGGTATTTTCGGAGGTGTAAACGATAATATAATCACCAACACCGGTGACATTGATGTGGATGCGGTATCAGAATCCGATATGACCTCTTGGGAAATCAAAATGAAAGGACTCATGATAAAACCGGTCATGGATCTGTTCGGATTGGATGTGGGAAAATATACAACCACGGCGGATGCTTTGGCCGTGGGTATTTTCGGAAATACAGGGGACGATTCCCTTTATAATTATGGCTCCGGCGGATCCGGCAGTATCGACGTCTTTGCCCAGGCGACGGCGGATTCTCAAATATTTACCTTTTCCATATCAACACCGGTTGACTTTGGAGGGGGTGAAACACCTGCCGGGCTTTCGGCAAGCACTTTTCTTCCGGACATTGACCTCGTGCGGACCGCTGGACCAACCGCAGAAAACGGCTCCATCGCCGCCTATGGGGATGCACGGACACTGGCCACGGCCAATGCCTTTGGCATGGTGGGCAATCAGGGCGATGATACCCTTAAAAATGATGTGGTCCTTACATCCACAGCCAATTCTACCGCATCAAACTTAACCCTCAGCGTAGACATCAACATTGATGAGAAGAGTTATGTCCCGCTCCCCGGAGCAGCGGTCGCCGATGCCTCAACAACCGCCATTGCCGTATCCAGTGGATTGGACGGAGGGTCAGGAAACGATAGCCTTGATAATACCCATGCCGTAAACGCCATTGCCACGACAGATGCCAACTCGCTGGGAATCGCCGCCACCATTAAAGGAAGTCTGAAAGGCATCAACGCCGGAGTGGCGATCACCGATTCTTCTTCGGCCGCGCTTTCCGGTGCCAAAGGTATCGTCGGCGGCACCGGAGGAGATACGATTACCAACTCCGGTGTTGTTACGGCATACAGTTACGCCGAAGATGATGCGACCAGTATTAGTGTAACCCTGGCCGGTGACAAAGCCGGCGTTGCCGCCGGAGTCACCATGGCGGATGCTTTGACCCGGGCCAATGCCTACAGCATAGGGATTGATGCTGAAAATGCCGGAGGTGATGAGAGTGCCAGTATACACACCCAAATCGATGACATCACCAATTCCGGTGAAATCCGGTCCACAGCCATTGCCGACGCCCATGCAGTAGGAGTCGGGGTATCTTTTGGCGCATCGCTGGAAGGCGTCGGCGTGTCGGTTTCCCTGGTGGATTCGGACGTAAAATCCGATGCCCGGGCCATCGGGATTCGAAGCGGTGTTGGTGAAGATCGTATCGAAAACACAAACACCTACGGAATTCATTCAACCGCCACCGCATCAAGTTCCAGTGATTCAGTATCCGTGTCGGTGAGTGGCGCCTATAAAGGTGTTGCCATGGGTGCGTCGTATGCCGAAGCAAACACGGAATCGTTTGCCGAAGCCATCGGTATCGATTCAGGGGATTCCGATGACACCCTATTAAACCATGCGGATATCAACGCCGCTTCAACCGCTACCGTGGATTCCGATACCGTAGCCGTCACTGCAGCTGTGGCCATATACGGTTTTTCCGCCGGCGCCGCCATGTCCAATGCCCAGACCAACTCAAAGGCATCGGCAACGGGGATAGATGCCGGCAACGGAGACGATACGGTTGAAAACACCGCCATCATGACCACAACCGCTTCAGCCTATACTGAAACAGACACCGTCACCATTAATTTTGCACAAGCAGGGGCTGCCATTGCCGATGTGTCCTCTGAAGCCAAGGCGGAATCCGTGGGGATAGACGTGAGCAACGGTGTCGATGATGTGACGAATAAAGGGACCATCGGCGTGTTTGCGGTTTCGGTTTCCGACGACACGTCCACAGTGGTCAATATCGCCGGATATGCCAAGGGTGATATCGGGTCCACATCCACGGCAAGTGCCGTGGGAATTGCCAGCGGGGATAGCACCGGCGGGGAGACGGCCGGTGACACACTGACGAATGACACCGGTGGAAACATTACGGTGGTTTCCACCGCCAACGCCTATTCAGACAACTACGTGGTGCAGGGCGGCGGAGTGCAACTGGCGGATTTGGGTTCAAAAACAAATTCATCCGCCATAGCCATAAAAGGCGGTGCGCTGGGAGATACTATAGAGAATGACGGTACAATCCTATCTGTTGCCAAATCAGACATCCAAGCCAGTAGTTTTAATTTTGAGCTTTTCGGAATACAGTTGGGTAGCGTAGGTGTAAATGCCGTCGGCACAGCTCGGGGGATTGATGCAGGGGCCGGTGAAAACACTCTTACCAATAAAACAAACGCGACCATCAACACCTATTCAGATATCAGTACAAAATCATTAAATACTGAAATCAATATTGGTGCCCAATTTGTTCATTCCGGGGTTACCTCGGATGCTTACGCCCAAGGGATCTTATCCGGCAATGGTCAAGACACCATAGTGAACGATGGGTTCATCAATTCAACGGCCAATTCCCTGGGCCAGGCAGCAGGCGCTTCCATTGGTTTGATGAGTGCAAGCCTGGTCAATGCGCTAGCGTACGCTGAAATTGACGGCATTAATGCCGGCGCTAACAACGACACCATCACCAATAACGGCACCATCACTGTCGGCGCTATCCATGCAGGAGACAATTTTTTGGCCAAAGCGGAGACCGCAGCCGTATCTTTTGATTTTGCGTCTTTGATCTTTTCTTCATTAGGGGCCGAAGCACGTATTACAGGAATTCAAGGCGCATCCGGAAATGATAGCCTCACCAACAATGGCACCATCTATATTGGCGACCAAGCCCCTTACGATGGTTGCACGAGTGAACGCAGTATGGTGATCGGAGACTCCTTTAGTTTTGGGGGTCAGTGGATAGGCATGTCTTTTGCCTTTTCCGGATCTTCAGCAAGAAACACCTCCATCGGCATGGACGGCGGTGCCGGCAACGATACACTTTCCAATTCCGGGACCGTCACCGTAAAAGCCAGATCTTACGGAAATGTGGGTGCCGAAGTTGACTTAGGCATCGGCCTGATGGATTCTCTTGCAAATGCTGAAGTCAGAAGCACTGCCGATGCGACAGGTCTTTTTGGTGGTAGTGAAGAGGATTCTATTACAAACTACGGGACGATCACTGCCGATGCATTGACCATTGGAGATGCTCAGACATGGGCCACAGTGGATCTTGCCACCGAACCGGAGGCCAAAAGTGAGGCTACTGCCATAGCAAAAGCAGCAGGAATTGACGGTGGTTCTCTGGGAGAGAAAACCATGGATAATTACGGCACCATCACCGCAGTTGCCAATGCCGGTGCCTGGACACGGATGCATTCCACAACCACAGACAAACGGTCCCATACCAGTGGGTATGGTCTGGCCCAGTCCGAATCCTATGGCATCACATCAACAAGCACAAACAATACGGCAACCAACCACAACACCGGTGATATTGTGGTCATTGCCCTTTCCGGCACCTATGATACTTTGGGAAATACCGGATATGCCTATGCCGAAGAAGATGCCAACATCGATGCCGGATACTACAATGCCTCAACAAACCAGTGGACACCCGTTAGTGCCAAGGCAGCCGGGATATTGTTTTTCAACGGGGACGATGTCATTGTAAATAACGGCACAGTAGCGGTGACTTCCAGTGTCAGCGCAACGATTTACGCTGATTCAAGTTGCTGGGTACGATATCCTTTTTCCACCGCACGGACGGTTGTACTCTCCGAGGCCAAAGGTATTGCCGTCGGAAAAGGCTTAAATGAAGTGACCAATAACGGAAATTTAATGATCCAAGCAATTGGTTACGCTGCTCCAAAGGTATATTCCTGGTCCAGAGACTACCAGGCCACCGCCAATGCTTCCGGTGTATCCACCGCAACGGCAACGGGAATTGAAGGGGACGGGACCCTTTTTAATAACATCCAGGGGGTTCTGGATGTTACCGCCAGGGCCACCAGTTGGGCCAATGCACCTACAAACTCTGAATATGCAACAGCTAATGCGCAGTTATATTCCACCGCCACGGGATTTAGCCCATTTACCACAACCGGTTTGTCAAACCTTTTAAGGATCACCAACAATGGTCAAACCACCGTAAAAGCCCTTGCCGGTGAAGATGGGATTGGCAACTCCCAGCAGATCGCCTGGGTCAACACCAACATCACCTCAAGAGATTCCACTGCCAATTGTCATGGAACCTCAACCGTTGATGCAGCCGGTGTTCGTGGGGGAGACGGCATAAAAGAAATCATCAACAACGGTACCCTCAGTGTACTGGGCCGTGCGCGAGCGGACCTTACCACTGCCGCTGGCGCTCATACCTATGCGCGGTCTTACTATTACAATCCCGAAGCCAATTCCTATGCAACGGGTGTTTCAACCGCCACAGGCATCCTGGTATCCGGTGGAGAAAACCATATTTACAATTACGGCGCCATGGATGTTCAAGCCCAAACCACGGATGTCTACGGATGGAGCGACTCCTACAGCAGTTGGAGCACTTGCTATTCCAGAGCGGAATCGAATGCCACCGCCACAGGACAGGGGATTGTGACAGGAGATGGCACCGACGAAATTGTAAATTCAGGAACTTTATCCGTGTCATCCTATGCCGATGCCCATTCCTATGCCTATGCAGATACTCGGGACAATAACCTGGCCGATGAATATGAAACATCTCTGGCCACAGCCTCGACCAATGCCGTCGGTATCACCGGTGGAGACGGATATAACAGGATTGAAAATTCCGGTACATTGGACATCAGCGCCATGTCCCTGGCCAGGGTGTATGCCGGCGGCGGCCATGCCAGCGTCACGGCAAGGACATCTTCCACAGCGTCCGCCGTGGGTATTTCCGGCGGTGTTGACGGCAATTTTATTTACAATTCGGGCACCATCACGGCTGAAGCGCTGGCCTATTATATCAACGGAGTTCCGATTCATGGTGCCGGTGCTTCAGGGATTATAGGCGGTAGCGGTAATGATACCATTATCAATGAAGGCAGAATTATCACTACCATGGGATCAGGCCTATGGACGGGGATAGACAGTCTTGTTCCGACATCTTCGGGAATTGCCATCGATGCCGGTACGGGCAATGACCTTGTATCGTTGAGAGACGGTTCAAGCGTCACCGGTTCGGTACTTTTAGGGGAAGGTGACGATACCCTTGAATTAAGAGGAACACCCATTATTAATGGGATTATTGATCCGGGAACCGGAGATAATTGGCTCAGTTTGGTGGGAGCCGGCGCCTGTGATCGGGTTTTTGATGGGTACACCCTTGTGTCCAAAACAGGGGACGGCACCTTTACAGTGTCCGGACTGAATCCCCTGACAACATTTAACATCAACCAGGGCACGGTAAGGGTGAATTCGGATTATCAGTTCACGGATGCCGGTCTGTTTTATACCACTGTACTTTCAGACGGCACTAGCGGCAAATTCGAAATCATAGGAAGCGGAGAGCTTGCCGGCGGGTTGCAAGTGGGCAAACAAGATGATTTTTATTCCCGGGCCATGACATACGATATTATCACCGCCGACACATTAACCGGTGAATTTAATGCTGTTAACATTCCGGAATCCACTTCCTTACTGATTTTTTCCATGCAACAAACCCCGGAGTCCATACAAATTTCGGCCACTCCCCAAAGCTTTGGATCTGTGGCGACAACGTATGTCGACCAACAAATCGGTGAATATCTGAATAAAATAGCACCGGACGCAGAAGGGGATCTTGCTGAAGTATTGAAGACTTTTCAACGGTTATCCCCAGGGGAATTTAAAACAGCGTTTAACAGCATGAACCCCTCCCTGTATACCGGTGCATCGGCAACCGGCCACACCATTATCCATCAATCCATACAGCCTATTACTTCCCAATTAAGATCCCAAAGGGTTTCATCTTCACAATCTTCAGATGCTTTTGTTTCCCGGCCTGGGGTTCTTTTATCCCAAACCGACATCGGGGATTATCCGCTAAACATGAACAATCAACATGCTCAAAATTCAGCGCTCGGCATATGGGCCAAAGGATTCGGCCAATGGGGAGACCAGAACGGAGAAGCCGGCTACAGCGGCTTTGGTTTTACGACTTATGGCATGGCCATGGGTTTGGATTATTTGATCCATAACCATTGTCGTGTTGGAATTTCCATCGGGGAATCTTCAACCGACCAGGGTTTTGATTTAAGCTTCGCAAAGGGAAACGTGGATAGTCTTTTCAAAAGTATTTATCTGAACTTGTTTTCCGATCAATTCCATCTGGAATCCATCTTTACCTGGGGCAGTCATTCTTTTGAAAATTCAAGAAACGTCCTGGTTGGAGAAATTCAGCGGGAAGCCCGAAGCAGTCATGAGGGCAGGTTATACAGCTCTTATTTAGGGATGGGATATGATTTTACCCAAAGCCGGTGGCAGTTATCTCCATTCGGGAATATCCAATATACCATCATTGGTGAAGATGGTTTTGAAGAAACCGGTGCGGATTCCTTAAATTTAATCATTGAGGATCGGACCACCGAGGCCCTGGTATCCCAACTCGGCCTTAGCGTTTCCACATCTTTTAAAACACCGAGATACGACCTGGTTCCAAAACTCAGCCTGGCGGGGATTTACGATTTTGATATCGATGACCGTGCCATTACCGCCGGATTTGCCGGGGCTGCCGATGAAACCTTTTCCATCAAAGACCAGGACATGGATCAATTCGGATTCGCCGTAGAAGCGGAGCTAAGCGGGATTCATGAAAGCGGTTTTGCCACCTCCTTAAGCTATGGCGGAGAGTTCCGGAATTCATTTAAGTCCCATTCCATCACCGGAAAAGTGGAATCTCACCGGGGAGTTTCCACTTCCATAGGTTATGCCAATAATTTCCAGAACGGTCGCCCGGAAGAAGTTGTATTGGGCAAAATACAGTTCAAATTCTAGAAACGGTCAAGGTTCATGACCTTGGTCCACGCTGCAACAAAATCGTGCACGAACTTTTCCCGGGCATCCTCACTTCCATAGACCTCCGCCAGGGCCCGGAGTTGGGAGTTGGAACCGAAGATAAGATCCACACGGGTTCCGGTCCACTTGAGGTCACCCTTTGTTCGATCGCGACCCTCGAACACGTCTTCGTCTTGCGAAGTTGGCTTCCACGCCGTTCCCATGTCGAGCAGGTTCACGAAGAAATCATTCGTAAGCGTTCCGGGTCGCTTGGTGAAAACGCCGTGTTGGGATTGTCCGAAGTTGGTGTTCAATACGCGCATACCGCCAACGAGAACGGTCATCTCAGGAGCGGTCAGCGTCAGCAGTTGCGCCTTATCCACCAACAGTTCCTCCGCCGATACGCTGAATTTGGTTTTGAGGTAGTTGCGAAACCCGTCTGCAGACGGTTTAAGTACGACAAAGGACACCACATCGGTTTGCTCCTGCGACGCATCCGTGCGTCCCGGCGTGAAGGGAACCGTCACATCGTGACCGGCCTTCTTCGCAGCTTGCTCGACTCCGGCGCAACCGCCCAGCACGATCACGTCAGCAAGCGAAACCTTCTTTCCTCCGGATGGTGTGCTGTTGAACTCCTTTTGAATTCGCTCAAGGGTCTGCAGCACCTTTCCAAGTTGCTCAGGCTGGTTGACTTCCCAATCCTTTTGCGGCGCAAGACGAACGCGCGCGCCGTTGGCCCCGCCCCGCTTGTCGGAACCCCGGAATGTGGACGCCGAGGCCCAGGCCGTTGAGACCAGTTGGGAGACCGACAATCCGGCGGCGAGGATTTTGGCCTTGAGGGCAGCCGTGTCCTGGGCGTCAATCAGCGCATGATCGACCGCGGGCACCGGGTCTTGCCAGATCAGCTCCTCTGCAGGGACCTCCGCACCGAGATAGCGCGAGCGGGGGCCCATGTCGCGGTGGGTGAGCTTGAACCACGCCCTGGCAAAGGCGTCCGCAAATTCCTCGGGGTTTTGCAGGTAGTGCCGCGAGATCGGCTCGTAGATGGGGTCGAACTTCAGCGAAAGGTCCGCCGTGGTCATCATGGGCCGGTTCTTTTTCGCAGGATCGTACGCGTCAACCACCATGTCCTCTTCGTCCACGTCTTTGGCCAGCCACTGGTTCGCGCCGGCCGGGCTCTTGACCAGTTCCCACTCGTATTTGAACAGCACCTTCAGATAGCCCATGTCCCATTGGGTCGGGTTCGGTTTCCAGGCGCCCTCGATACCGCTGCTCATGGTATCGCCGCCTTTGCCGCTGCCAAAGCTGCTCCTCCAGCCCAGGCCCTGTTCCTCGATGCCGGCAGCCTCGGGTTCCGGACCGACCAGTGCGGCATCGCCCGCACCATGGCACTTGCCGAAGGTGTGCCCACCTGCGACGAGCGCTACGGTCTCTTCGTCGTTCATCGCCATACGTGCGAAGGTCTCGCGAACGTCACGGCCGGATGCCACCGGATCCGGGTTGCCGTCCGGGCCTTCCGGGTTCACATAGATCAGCCCCATCTGAACGGCGGCGAGGGGGTTTTCCAGATCCCGGTCGCCGGTGTAACGGCTCTTTGGCTTGTCGCTCGTAGCCAGCCATTCCTCTTCGGCACCCCAGTAGGTGTCTTCTTCGGGTTCCCAGATGTCCTCGCGCCCACCGCCAAATCCGAAGGTCTTGAAGCCCATGGACTCAAGGGCGCAGTTGCCCGTGAGGATCATCAGGTCGGCCCAGGAAATTTTCTTGCCATATTTCTGCTTGATCGGCCAGAGCAGACGCCTCGCCTTGTCCAGATTCACGTTGTCCGGCCAGCTGTTCAACGGCGCAAAGCGTTGGTTGCCGGACCCTGCGCCCCCGCGACCGTCGCCCATGCGGTATGTCCCTGCGCTGTGCCAGGCCATTCGGATAAAGAGACCCCCATAGTGACCCCAATCTGCCGGCCACCAGTCCTGCGAGTCGGTCATCAGGGCGTAGAGGTCTTTCTTCAGAGCTGCCAAGTCGAGTTTTTTGAATTCCTCGGCGTAGTTGAACACCTCACCCATGGGATTGCTCAGGTGCGAGTTTTGATGAAGAATCTTGAGGTTCAACTGGTTCGGCCACCAATCCCGGTTCGACGTACCACCACCGGCAATGGGCTTGCTTGTCCTTCCCGTTACCGGGCACTTGCTGTCTTCATTCATAACACTGCCTCCTTTTGTTGTCTGAACCTATGCACCGTACCGCATAAAATAAAGGGCTTCGGTGCCCAATGACAATACGATTGGGTCCCATTTCCATGGATAATTTTTTCAGCATCTTATCATCTTGCGCCGCCAACTGCAATGGAGAGATGAAATTCCGTGTTTCGTCTTAAACACGGCGGGCTACCGGAACAACCCCGGCCTTTTAAATGATGAATATCTTGGAGCCAATAGATTGGAATCAACAATGCTTGTAAAACCCAATATCTCAGATGACACCATTAAATGTGTTTGGAAGGCAACTTTGGGCCAGCCATCTCGCAGGGGACATTTCAGCTGATAGGGTATGTGATATGGTCAGACCGAGATTGATTTTGTTCGTCTGCCCTGTTACTGATAGAGTTGAAACAAAGCAAAAACACTGTTTCATGAGGAGTCTTGATGATGTTAAGTGAGCATTCCATGAAAGTATCCATACGGGAATTTGTTGAACAGGATAGGGAATTGTGTAAGCAGGTGCTTGCTGAATTAAGGGATTGGTTTGGAATTAAATCTTCAAACAAAACTTATATTTCAATACTTGGTACGATTCCAACAGCTGTTGCAGTTGTTGATGATGAAATCATCGGGTTCGCAGCATTAGAGCAGCACAACCAAGATTCTATTGAATTACATGTAATTGCCGTTAAAAAGGCTTACCATAACAGAGGTATCGGAACAAAGCTCATAAATTGGGCTGAGCTGGGCACAGGATTTGACCTTGCTTTTTTGTCGGCGATTATCCATGCCAATTCATTCGATCAGAATCAGGAACTGGTCAACGCGGTTAAATAACCCAAAGAAAAGGATTTCAACAAATGAAGGTCGATATTAATAAACTGAACCGGGCGTTCAACCCAAAGGTGGTTGTGGTGATCGGTGACAGCAAGGCCGGTGGTTATCAATGGATCAGAGGTCAGATGGGCATCAAGGGAAAGCTTTACTCCGTGCACCTCAATCCGGAATTGCGTGAAGAAATCAAGGCCATGGGAATACAAAGCTTTCCCAGTATTCTGGAGGTGCCGGAGCCGGTGGATCTGGCCATTGTTGCGGTATCGAGGAATGCGGCACCAGCGGTCCTGGAGGATTTGATAAAAAAAGACGTGGCAGCGGCCCATTTTTTCAGCGCCGGTTTTTCCGAAACAAAAACGGAAGAAGGCAGAAGGTTGGAAAAGCTTCTGGTGGAAAAAGCAGAAAAAGCCAATTTCCATCTCATCGGCCCCAACTGCATGG
>VMSV01000092.1 GCA_013791935.1 Desulfobacteraceae bacterium
CTTGGGTTTGCCCCCAGGGCTTTGGAGAGAACCGGATCATGGGGGATGGGTTCGACTTTTCTCAAGGGGAAGACCATTTCGATCCAGTCGGCCTGTTTCTCTGCCCTCAGAATACCGCTTCTGGTATGGAAAATAGCCTGTTCCCCTTTTTTGAGAATGGATTCCTCCCAGAGGATGTGTGCACTTGCCAGGGTGGCATGGCCGCAAAGACTCACCTCGGTGGTGGGGGTAAACCACCTTAATTGAAAACCGGGATAATCCTTGATCTTCAACAGAAAAGCGGTTTCCGAAAGATTCATTTCAGCAGCAATTCCTTGCATCCAGGCCTCGGGCTTTTCTGTTTCCAGCAGGCAGACCCCCGCGGGATTGCCTGCAAAAGGCTGATGGGTGAAAGCATCCACTTGAAAAATATTCATTTTCTTGCTCCGTTGTCATCTGCAGGGAACGTGCTTCTTGAACCTAATTTGAGCGATTTTCGAGTTGCCGCAGATGCAAGGAAAATGGCATTTCGCTATACTCGCCTATGCGCTATGGCATTTGACACCGCAGATGCGGTGAAATCGGAAATCCCGAAGGGTTTCAAAATTTTGGCTTCCAAAAGAGTTGAATCCCTTGGGATCATGAGACATTTCTCAGTGTCGAAATTTTGAAACGTTCAATTTAGGATTCAGAAAATATAGACTTTGGTAACTTAATGAAAAAAATAAGTCAACCGCTTTGACACTGGATTTCAGGGGCACAGCAATTGGTTTTTCAACTTTTTTTTGGAATTTTGTCTTTCCCTTGACAGACATTTCCATTCAATGCAATATGGTTCTTACCCATAAGGCCATTACCTTCCAAAAATTCATGAGGTTATTGTAATGCCTAACCTTCCAACCTGTGAGCCTGTCATGAAAATTTCCGGGAAATCCAGATGAGAACCCTTCAATTCCCGGTAGGCTTTGAAAGGATTGGTCCTTCTGGCCGTCTCCAAAAGGTGAAAGCTGAAACCGCAAAAATGAACGGATCTCATAAAAAAAATATTTTTGGACGTAGGACATCAGATGTCCCAGGTGGGTGTGTATAATAACAACGGATGCATAAGAACATTTAAATCAATGGGTAAAACATGATGTTGTTTTGGGCAAAGACCACAAGAGAAGGAAAACCGGGTATCTCTGTCTATGACCACATGGTAAATGTCGGGTGTGTTGCACAATGTATCGCAGAAAATTCGCCTTACCTTCTTAAGAGATTTCATCTGAACTCAGGAATCATAGGAGCACTATCGGCTCTCCATGATCTCGGGAAAATTTCACCGGGATTTCAGCAAAAATGCGAAGCGTGGCTTGGGGAAAATAATTTAGTGACAGTGGCACGCAACAATGTTTGGGACACGACCATGGAAACAGATCATGGGAAAGTGACCCACTCAGCGACTCAAGCATTTCTTCTCGAAAACGGCATGGACCGCAAAACAGCAAAGTTTGTTTCGACCATACTTGGCGCACATCATGGTCGTTTGAACCCCCCCAATGATCGTGGATACCAGCCGAATAAAGCAACTTCAGAAAGCCAAAGCAAGGTAGACTGGCATTCCGAACGCATGACCCAAGCAAGAAAGGCCTGGGAGCATTTTTTAAATAAAACTGTTAGTTTTTCAATATCCGAAGAATCTCCAGCGCTGTGGTGGCTGGCTGGCCTGACTTCCATTTCAGACTGGATCGGTTCCGATGAACGCTTTTTCCCATCTGATTCTTCCGTAACAGCCGGAAATCCAAGGGAAGCAGCCTTTCAGGCGGTTGAATCCATCGGCCTTGGAAAAAACAGCTATGTTAAGGATCTTTCTTTTCATGATTTATTTCATGATACTGAGAACCCTGATGAAAATTGGGTTCCATCCGATATCCAGGAAAAAGCATATGCCATGATTAATGGCCCCGGTGTCTATATCATCGAAGCCCCTATGGGTACAGGCAAGACAGAGGCTGCCTTTTGGGCGGCCTATAATCTGCTTATTGCCGGGAAAGCCACAGGGATCTACTTCGCCCTGCCTACCCAAGCCACGAGCAACCGGATGCACCTGCGTATGAACGATTTCATAGGGCGTATTTGTCCGCAAAGCACTGGAAGCCGTTTGATCCATGGCAACTCATGGTTAATGGCCCATTGTTTGGAGATTCTACCATCAGCCACGAAAAAATGTGACGAAACATTTGATGATGCTCGTGCAGGTCGTGATTGGTTTAGCTCACCAAAGCGATCTTTGATAGCCTCTTTTGGGGTAGGCACGATTGACCAGGCGCTGTTGGGCATTGTGGCCGCGAAGCATTTTTTTATCAGGCATTTTGCTCTTGCCGGAAAAGTCGTGATTCTGGATGAAATCCATTCATATGATCTTTATACCGGTACGCTCATCGATAAGCTGATTTCAACATTAGAGGGGCTGGGCTGCACGGTGATTGTTCTTTCCGCAACACTAACCGGAACAAGGCGTAACCAGATCTTGGCCAACCCCCAAGACTTTGGAAAGGAGGATTCCAGTTCCTATCCGTTGCTTACTGGCCGCAGTGAAGGGCAATCGCTTCCCCCTGTATCTCCAACCCCTCCAGAATCAAAAAGGATAAAAGTTGAATTCGTTTCCAGGCATGATGCAGGCCGGGAAGCCATCACAGTTTCTCGAAAAGGTGGGTCCGTTCTTTGGGTGTGTAACACTGTGGAAGCGGCCCAAATTCAATACCAACATCTTAGGGATCAAATCGGAAATGAATTCCCCATGGGCCTTCTTCATTCCCGGTTTCCCTATTGGAGACGTGAACAGCTTGAAGTGAAATGGATGGAACGCCTTGGTAAACTCGGAAAAACACGCTGCCCTTGCATTCTTGTGGCAACCCAGGTGGTGGAACAGAGTGTTGACCTGGATGCTGATCTTTTAATCACCGAACTTGCGCCAACGGATATGATGCTACAGCGTCTGGGGCGACTTTGGCGACATAATCGCCCGTCTCGGCCTATCAATGAGGCGCGAATCTGTATCATTGGTGAAGAAAAAGAAGTCGAAGAATTGAAGGGGCTTTCTTCGGAGCAGATAAAAAAAGAGCTCGGAAGTAAAGCCCTTGTTTATGCACCTTATATTTTATTACGAAGTTTGGAATTATGGAAGCAACAGAGTTCCGATTATGGAGAAATTACTATCCCCTCACAGATAAGGCCTATGATTGAATCCACCTACAGCCAAAGGGAAAACGACCCCGATGCATGGAAACAGCTCAGCGATGAATGGTTTGGAACAGATTCAGCTAAAAAAATGCTCGCCTCAAGGAACTGCAATCTTTGGCAGGTAGCACTGGAAGATGAAGAAGGCGTTCAAACCCGGATTAATGAAATCCCCAATGACCCATTGATTCTCTGTCGCGCTTTCTCAGACAAAGAGGCTTGTTTCCTTGATAACAGCATGGGGCGTTGGGACAACGATGAGTACCGATTGCCCACCGCCCGGGCAATTCATAAAAACATGGTTAAAATCCCGGATTATTGCTTCACCCGAATGGATACTTTTCCTTTCTTATCAGACTACCTAGGTTCAAAACACGTTGTGGGACTCGTTAACGAGGTAGGCGATGTTAAAATAAAGGGCTCACTCAACAGAAAATACCGTCTGTCCTACTCGGCTGAGTTGGGTCTTGTGATTCACAATGAAAAATCGAAGGAGGATATATGAATGTGGCCTTTGACAGGTGGATACCCGTGGTTACGCTCACAGGAGAGTCTAAACTGGCAAGCCTGAAGGAAGTGTTCACCGAAGGCGACAAACTCGCCGATCTGGCTGTTCGGCCCCATGAGCGGGTTGCACTGATGCGACTGTTTATGTGTGTGGCCCACGCCACTCTAAATGGACCAAAGGATTACGATGAGTGGTGCCGGGTACCAGGGAGACTACCGAATGAAACCGAAGAATACCTGATGAATCAGAAGAACTCATTCGAATTGTTTGACAAGAAGAAACCATGGCTGCAACTATCTGAACTGACAGATGACAAAAAAGGTTTAAATACATCAGAAGATTCTGTTTTAAATTGGTCAAAAGTATCAAAAATGGATTTCGCTTTCGCCACCGGCGCAAATAGTACTCTTTTTGACCATCAGGGACTTTTGGATGAACGCGATTATCCTCTCCATCAAGTCATTGTTTCCATGCTCACTTTTCAGTGCTTTTCCGTAGGCGGATTGATGGGGCAAATTTTTTGGAATGGTTTGCTTTGCGGGGAATTGGCCAATCATAGAAAGGAAAAAGGGCCTATTAAGTCCTCAGACGGACCTTGCGTTCCTTCATCCATGATCCATGCTTTCTTAAGGGGGCACAACCTGGCATCAACCATACAACTGAACATTCCAACCTATGAAGATGTTCGTTTTTGTTACAACAACCAAGAAATCGGAAAACCAGTGTGGGAATTGATGCCATCATCATTGTCAGATTCCGAGGCAATTGTAAACGCGACATCCACCTATGTGGGTCGGCTGGTTCCATTGACACGTTTTATACGTTTGAATTCTTCAGGCTCAAAAATGCTCCTCGGAAATGGATTGACCTATCCTTTTTTCAGCAATGGTTTTCCTCCAGAGCCTTCTGCAACAGTGACAATTAAAAGTGACAAAAGGGTTCTGCTTGCATACCGACCCTCTAAAGCGATTTGGCGGGAGCTATCCGCGATCTTGGTAAAACGCAAATCCGACAACACCGGCGGACCATTGACCCTCCAAGCCATGCAGGACAGCAATGGATGTGACTTAATTATAGCAGCGCTGGCTCGTGACAAGGCTACCATTGTTGATACGATTGAATCCATTTATCATATCCCGAAAAAACTTATTACCACAGAAGGAAATATTGCTTATGAATCCGAAGTAAAAAAAGCAGATTTTTTTGCGAACCGTTTAGCCTGGGCTGTTGAAACGTATCGAAAGGAAATCGATGGTGGATGGGAGGGAAGGCTGAAATCAGCGGGCCCAAAAAGTGGTAAATTGAAAGCCATGCTCCATTCCTCGGCTACAAACTATTACTGGACAACGGTTGAAAAGAATCTTTCTTATTTATTTAATCACATTGAATCAATAGGAACAGAGGAAGCCCTTCCAACCCGAAAGATATGGAGAAACATTCTTTTTTCAGCCACTTGTGAAGCCTATCGAATTGCCTGCGGGCAGGAAACGCCCAGGCAAATAAAAGCGTTTTCGATAGGATGGTCCAGGCTGGTTACAAAATCAACGGAATCAGATCCGGAAACAGAAGAAACAAAGGAGGAGGATGAAGAATGAGCCAAGTTATCGAAAGACTCCGACAATATAAGGAGGATCGGGGAATGATGGCCAACTTGCGGTGCATTCTTGTGGAAACAAAAAAGCATCGAGCATGGCCGGTTTTAAATCGTCTCGGATTGGCCATCAACGACGAGGTTCCCGCCTATGTGGCAGGCTTGTACGCAACCCATCCCGAAGAAACAGACAAAGGCAATCTGGGAGCCACCTGCCTGATCCTGGACCGGGAAAGGCATGAGAAGCCGAACAAAGATAAAAAGTTGACCACGGTGGAACGACGCTTTCAGCATTTATTGGCTGCTGAAAAAGGTCCCGAACTGTGCCAACGTGTCTTAAGGATGGTTCTCAGGGCAAAAGCGGAGGGTGTAAGAATAAATTTTGGGCAACTGGAAAGAGATTTGTATTTTTGGGGGGACCGCACCAAAACCGAGTGGGCGGCATCTTTTTGGATTCCAGGTGTTTCAACCGAAACAGAGGAGGGCGCATGAGTTGGCTTTGTCGTCTCTCGATAGATACCGAAATCATACACAATGAAAAAATATGGGACAATTATGCTTGGCATCAAAGGATTTGGCAGGATTGTTTTCCATATGAGCCTGATGCTAAGCGTGATTTTCTGACACGCATAGATCCCCTTGAGAACTCCTGTCGAGTCTGGATTCTCGCACAACGGTCACCGGTCCGCCCCAGTTGGTGCCCGCAGGGTGGCTTTGAAATAAAGGAGATTTCCCCATCTTTTCTTTCACACCGTTATTATGCTTTTGACCTGAAGGCAAATCCGGTGAGAACCAAAGTTCAACGAGGGCCTAACGGCGAAACTCTTTATAAACCCAATGGAAAACGGAAAACAGGCAAACGTGTGCCTCTGATAAAAGAGGATGAGTTGAAAGCCTGGCTCATTGGCAAAGGTGAAAAACGTTGCCATGACAAGGGCCTGATGTAGCTCGGCGGTTTTCGCATCCTTGAAGACCGCCCATTAGAGATCTGTCCAATGCAGGCCAACCATTTTCGCAAAGGTGAACATCGTGCGTATCACGGAGGGGTACAGTTCCGGGGAACCCTGGAAGTGACGGAAAGAGGGAAGTTTGCACAAACTTATCAATCCGGCATTGGTGGCGCTAAAAGTTTCGGATTCGGCTTGATGCTTCTTGCGCCCGTGAAATTATAGCGTCAATAATCAAAAGGAGAAAATAGATATGAAACACATGGAGTTACACATTATTCAGTCTGTTCCTGTTGCATGCCTCAACCGGGATGATCTCAATTCACCCAAGACGGCAATTTTCGGAGGCGTTCAACGGGCACGGGTATCCAGTCAATCCTGGAAACGTGCCATACGGGAAATGGCTAAGGAAATATCGCCGCAGTACTTTAAAGGGGAAAGGACCCGATTGATGTTTGATCCCCTATTTAAGGAAATGGTTGCAGTCGGTCTTGATAGAGCGGAAGCCGAAGAGGGAGCAAAAAAGATTGTTGAGGCATTGGTTAAAATAGACCCGAAATCAACGGATAAAGTTAAATCAACAACGCTTTATTTTATGTCACCCCTTGAGTTGCAATCTCTTGCAAGAGCATATGCCGAGACGAAAAATGAAAAGAAGGCTATTAAAATCGTTGATTCAAAATCCCTGAAAGATGCAGCCGATATTTCGATCTTCGGCCGCATGGTGGCCAACGACCACTCGCTTACAGTTGAAGCAGCAGCCATGTTTTCCCATGCGCTTTCAACCCATAAAGTCGATAATGAAATTGATTTTTTTGCTGCTGTGGATGATCTTCAACCCAAGGATGAATCCGGTGCCGGCATGACCAGCACACTGGAGTTTAATTCAGCAACCTATTACCGCTTTGCGGCACTGAACCTCGATATGCTGGCTGATGAGGAGCACCTCTCCAGCTTGACCCAAGAAGAACGACAAAATGTGGTCCGGACTTTCCTTGAAGCGACAATTAAAGCAATACCGAGTGCTCGAAAAAATACCATGAATGGAAACACGTTTCCTGTTTACGTTCTTGGGATTGTCCGTGAAAAAGGTCACCCAATTCAGTTGATTAATGCTTTTGAAAATCCCATACGGTCATCTCAGGGCTATGCTTTTAAATCCGTTGAGCTTCTCCAATCGGAATATTCTAAAATTACAAAGACATGGGAAGTTGAAGCGGTTTTCAAGGAAGCGATTCCTGATATAAAATTTGGAGAATTTATTGATGGGATGGTGCAATATGTCATCTGAAAACCATTTTTTAGCACTTAGATTAGAAGGCCCTCTCCAATCTTGGGGTTTTGACAGCCAATACAATCGACGTAACACCGGCCTTATGCCTACCAAGAGCGGAGTTGCTGGAATTTGCTGTGCAGCACTTGGTTTACCAAGGGGCAGCCATGATGAGCATGAATTCCTCTCTATGTTCTGTTCGACAAAGATGACGGCAATTGCTATTCCCAAAAATAGAGGAGAGAAGAAAGATCTGTCAGTCCGTCGGTTGCAGGATTATCACACCGTTCAAAATACCCGCCGAGCCGGTGGAGCAATTAACAATGACTGTGTGCTTACCTATCGCCAGTACTTGACCGATGCAGTTTTTGGCGTTGTCATAGAAGGTGAGCAGGCGCTGTTGAATCAAATTTCCACAGCTCTTATCGATCCGAAATGGGGTGTCTGGCTTGGACGAAAATCCTGCATTCCGTCAGCTCCTGTTTTTGCTGGGTTAAAAAATAAGCTTAATGATGCTCTTGAACTGCTTATCGGTGAAAAACATCTTGAAGAATTCACATGGCAGGGGGAGGTGGAAAATTTTTCAGAAGGCAGGGACTCACTTCCCGATTCACCAGTTTCTTTCGCTACGGAAAAAAGAACCTTTGCACCCAGAAGAGTTCACATCCATCATGCAACCAATATTGGCTGATTTAGAAAATACCAAAATAGGAGACCCATATGGAAACAAGATTGATTGTCTTCAAAAACAAGCAGATCCGGCGGGTGCTGCACAATAATGAATGGTGGTTTTCGGTGGTGGATGTGGTTGGCGCACTGACGGATAGCATAAGCCCCAGGGATTATTGGTTTAAAATGAAAGTTAGAATCAAGGCGGAGGATGGGTTTGAACCGTCGACAGTTTGTCGACAGTTCAAATTAATTGCACCCGATGGAAAAATGAGGGAAACCGATTGCGCCAACACCGAAGGCATTTTCCGCATCATCCAATCCATCCCTTCCCCCAAGGCAGAACCGTTCAAACGATGGCTGGCCAGGGTAGGCTATGAGCGGGTTCAGGAAATTGAAGACCCGGAATTGGCCAACCGACGTACACGGGAAATTTATAAAGCCAAGGGCTATTCCGATGCCTGGATTGAAAAGCGGATGCGGGGAATCGCCGTTCGGGCAGAGCTGACCGAGGAATGGAAAAAGCGGGCTGTGACAGAAGAACCGGAATACGCCATTTTGACCTCGGAGATCAGCAAGGCGGCCTTCGGATTGACGCCGGGGGAGTACAAGAAACTCAAAGGGCTTGAAAGAGAAAATCTTCGGGATCACATGACGGATCTGGAGTTGATTTTCTCCATGCTGGGTGAGGCGGCTACCACGGAGATCGCCCGAAAGCAGGATGCCAGAGGGTTTGGTGAGAATAAGGTCGCAGCCCGAAAAGGGGGGAGAATTTCCGGGCAAGCCAGGGAAAAACTGGAAGAGGAAACAGGGGAAAGTGTGGTTACACCGGAAAATTATCTGCTTGAACCGGAGAACCGGAAGCGGCTTTCAAGTAAGCAGGGCAAAAAAGACAAATAAGCAAGAAATGCCGGCTATTTTTTAATGAAAAGGGGCAAGTATGGCCAAAACCTATGAGCGCTTTGAAGATCTCCCCGTGTGGCAGGAGGCCATTCGTTTGGTGGATGGTGTTTATAACCTGACGGAAAGCAAAGAATGGAAAGGTAGCCGAAGCCTGCGAGATCAGATTGAGCGGGCGGCCCTTTCCGTTTCCAACAACATTGCCGAAGGCTTTGAGCGTGGCACTACCAATGAACTGCTTGCTTTTCTTTATATCGCCAGGGGCTCCGCCGGTGAAGTTCGGTCCATGCTCTGTTTTCTCGAACGAAGGGGGGGGTTGCACATTTCAAATCTCAAATTTCAAATTTGAAATCAATTGCCGAGAGCTGTTCTCGGCAATTGCGGGCTTGGGCCGATCATCTGCAAAATTCCGAGATCAAAGGCCAACGGCATCTGACTGAAAAAACACGCACACAATATCATTCGGACAAAGATGTTGCCAATTTTCAGCGTGAACTCCTTGAAATGCTTCCACCGGACCACCCTTTAAGAAAGAGGAGGGGATGAAACCATGAGCCAGGCAGATTTTGTACCCCTAAAGCCCATTCCCATCAAGGATCGGGTTTCCATGATTTTTGTTTATTACGGCCGTATCGATGTCAAAGATGGCGCTTTTGTGGTGATCAACGAAGTAGATGGACAGGATCAGGAACGAAAGCATATTCCCGTTGGATCGGTGGCCTGCATCATGCTGGAACCTGGAACCCGGATCAGCCATGCTGCGGTGAAGCTTGCGGCAACGGTAGGCACCCTGCTCATCTGGGTGGGTGAAGCAGGGGTCCGGCTATATTCTGCGGGCCAGCCCGGCGGGGCAAGATCCGACAAGCTGCTCTATCAGGCCAAGCTGGCCCTGGACGAAAATCTTCGGCTCAAAGTGGTCCGCAAAATGTTTGAAATCCGGTTCGGCGAAAAACCCCCTGACAAGCGCAGTGTGGACCAATTGAGAGGGATCGAAGGGATTCGCGTTAAAAAGCTTTATGAACTCATGGCCCAGCAGTATCGTGTTCAATGGAGAGGCCGACGATATGACCCCAAAGATTGGGAGAAGGGGGATGTTGTTAATCAATGCCTCAGCGCAGCCACCTCCTGTCTTTATGGGGTAACCGAAGCGGCTGTTCTGGCCGCAGGGTACGCTCCTGCTGTCGGGTTTTTGCATAGCGGCAAGCCGTTGTCCTTTGTTTATGATATTGCAGACATTTTTAAATTTGAAACCGTTGTGCCTGCGGCCTTTAAGGTTGCGGCAAAAAAACCGGCTCAACCGGATCGGGAAGTCCGCATCGCCTGCCGGGACATGTTCCGCCAGAGTCACATTCTGGATAAGATCATTCCTGCCATAGAAGATATTCTGGCCGCCGGAGAAATTCAACCGCCGCCCCCGCCCTTGGATGCACAGCCACCGGCGATTCCGGAACCGGAAAGCATCGGGGATGAGGGCCACAGGAGTAAATGACATGAGCATGCTTGTGGTTGTAACAGAAAATGTCCCGCCCAGACTTCGAGGCCGATTGGCCATCTGGCTCCTGGAAATCAGGGCCGGGGTCTATGTGGGAGATGTATCCCGGCGGATTCGGGAAATGATATGGCAACAGGTGACGTTGTTGGCAGAAACAGGAAATGTGGCCATGGCCTGGGCCACAAACACGGAATCCGGCTTCGATTTCCAGACCTTCGGAGAGAACCGCCGGGTTCCCATTGATTATGACGGGCTCCGGCTTGTTTCTTTTCTTCCGTTGGAATCTGAAAAAGAAAGCGGAGAAACCGCTCTTTGACAATTAATATGAGGGTCGCATGGCAATACAATTTTTTGGTAAGGAATCAGCCTCCGAGAATCTAATATAATTTCAAAAGGTTCCAGGAAGAGAGTTCCCCACATGCGTGGGGATGAACCGACAGAGCTACATCAAAAATCATGTTAGGGGCAGAGTTCCCCACATGCGTGGGGATGAACCGTTTATGCTGAAATGTCAGAGCCAATAGACAGGGAGTTCCCCACATGCGTGGGGATGAACCGGCTTTCATTAGCCGGAGGTTCGGGTGAGTGCGGAGTTCCCCACATGCGTGGGGATGAACCGTGAACAAAAACTATATAATTTTAGTTAGTTTTGAGTTCCCCACATGCGTGGGGATGAACCGCCACAAATTATATATCGCTTGCTTGGAAATGTGAGTTCCCCACATGCGTGGGGATGAACCGACATTGTCTTGCAGTTATCGTATTATGTCAAAGAGTTCCCCACATGCGTGGGGATGAACCGCCGTATCCCGTAGCCTCGTAATAATCTATGAAGAGTTCCCCACATGCGTGGGGATGAACCGTATCATACCTCCTTGTATCCCTCACCTCAATGGAGTTCCCCACATGCGTGGGGATGAACCGGTCGCCGTTGTCAAACCATGCGTCCTTACCTAGAGTTCCCCACATGCGTGGGGATGAACCGGAAATGAAATGCCATCGGTCCTATCTGGTCAAGAGTTCCCCACATGCGTGGGGATGAACCCCGATTTTGGGAGACTCCGGACAGGGTAAAAAGGAGTTCCCCACATGCGTGGGGATGAACCGGTTTCTGGCGGTGCTGACGCTTTCTTCACCTAGAGTTCCCCACATGCGTGGGGATGAACCTCCAGAAAAATAAATGATAACCATAAAAAAACCGAGTTCCCCACATGCGTGGGGATGAACCGGCGGCAAACGTCCTGAGCGAAGCTTGCAGTCAGAGTTCCCCACATGCGTGGGGATGAACCGGGGCTGGTCCTTTAGACGGTGATATTGCAGGAGAGTTCCCCACATGCGTGGGGATGAACCGGGGCTTGAAGATAAAATAACAGTGGAAAGAAAGAGTTCCCCACATGCGTGGGGATGAACCGTTGTATAAGCAAGCATCACCCTTGGAAAAGGTGAGTTCCCCACATGCGTGGGGATGAACCGCTCTGTGCCTGGGTAGGGTGTGATGGGTCGGAGAGTTCCCCACATGCGTGGGGATGAACCGTGGCGGGAACGATGTAGCCCACTCCATGGGATGAGTTCCCCACATGCGTGGGGATGAACCGCATTTCGATTTGATCTTTGAGGAGTTTGTGTAGAGTTCCCCACATGCGTGGGGATGAACCGGTAACTTTAATATTGCTTGGCATATTTCCTCCGAGTTCCCCACATGCGTGGGGATGAACCGAACTCTGGTACTGCGGCAGGCCCGTGACCGCCGAGTTCCCCACATGCGTGGGGATGAACCGAGGTCGGAAACAAATGATATTCGATGGCGTTGGAGTTCCCCACATGCGTGGGGATGAACCGCTGTTTTCCGGCAGGGGCCGGAGTGGCCAGCTGAGTTCCCCACATGCGTGGGGATGAACCGAGCTTTAAAGAGTCAACGGTTGCTATCCGGACGAGTTCCCCACATGCGTGGGGATGAACCGGGGGAGTAAAATAGTAGTAATAAGGCAGTAAAGAGTTCCCCACATGCGTGGGGATGAACCGCATAAAAACCCCGAAGGCAGGCAGGCGTTAAAGAGTTCCCCACATGCGTGGGGATGAACCGTATTTCTCCAATGCCTCACGGATTATTTCTACCGAGTTCCCCACATGCGTGGGGATGAACCGATATTGCCAAGATCCCACCCTTTCCCCCCATGGAGTTCCCCACATGCGTGGGGATGAACCGGGCATTGATAGCCTTGGTGTGTTTTAAGATTTGAGTTCCCCACATGCGTGGGGATGAACCGGTCAGGCACATCGAGGGCCAGAAACATAAAGAGAGTTCCCCACATGCGTGGGGATGAACCGTGGCTTGTTGATAAGGGGGTTGTTGCTACACTGAGTTCCCCACATGCGTGGGGATGGTTATATTTCCACCCTGGCAATAAATTCCTTGACATTAAAATCCATGGACTATAAAGTACACGCCAACGGAGACATATCCTGTATCTATGGCTGACAAGAAAAAAATATACAATTTGCCCATTTCAAACTCGGATAAAGCGGCGTTTTTAATCCTGTGTACGGCCCAGGAAGTCCAGAATCGGTCTTTGAATTTGATCAAGGAATATGATTTATCCATGACCCAGCTCACCATCCTTCATATACTAGACGAACTGCCCATGGAAAACATCACGGTGAACCAAATCAGGGACCTCATGGTGGAGGACAGCCCTAATGTTTCAAGGGCCTTGAATAAGCTGGCGAAAAAAAATCTTGTCAAGAAAGAGCGGAGCAGGGAAGATCAGAGGGTTGTCTTTATCACCATTACCCCGGCCGGGCGTGATCTTCATAAAATCTGTGATAAAAGAATCTCCGGAAACATGATTCATATGACCGAGGAGCAATCCGGAATTTTAAACGACCTCTTGATGGAAATTTAAAAAAATTTGCTCCTATTCCATCCATGGATTTAATTGCCATGGAAATATTAAACAAGGACGATATAAAGGAGAACAACCATGACAACATCCATTGATAAAAACTCTGACAAAGAAAGCATTATCCAGGCTTTTCATCAAAACTGGAATCTACACCCTTTCCCTGTCCTGCTGCTCCAGGCGGACAGGACCATTCTGGCGGTAAACGAACCGGGTAGAAAGCTGGGCGTACCCGTGGGCAAAAAATGTTTCCAGTTGACCGGCAAGGACAAGGTATGCCCTTACTGCCAGGCCAATACCGCCATGAAGGAAAAAAGAGGGATCCAGGTGGGAAGCTATCAGGAAGCCAGGAAACAATTCGTGGAAACCTTCTGGGTGCCCCTGGAGGGTGAAGAAAAGATCTTTCTTCACTATGGAAACGATATCACCCAGTGGGTAAAGGAAGAATTGCTGGTAAGTCCTTTACCGGAGCAACTATCGTGAGAATTTGAAATGGTTTCAGGTCTTCATTCTCGACTTTCATAAAGAATGAAGACCTGATCATTATCTTCCTCTGGCTTCATACAACAAATTGCTTTTCAACGCGTCAGTATCCGGGCCGCGTTTTCGTACATCCATTTTCGCCGGATGGTTTCAGTCCGGGCCAACTGCTCGGTTTCTCCAATAATCTGTTTGACGGGAAGCCCCTGGGTGCCCCATCCGCTGGCGAAGATCATCTGATCCTGCAAACCCCGGTTGAAGTGTTCGATGAGTTCCGCATACCCGCTTGCCGGACTTAGAAGGTTTTTGGGCCGTACACAGGACAGGTCGATGCATACGTTTTTGTGGCGCCGGGCCACGGCAATCAATTCCGGGATCCAGGGCCATCCCCCCAGTCCCGCCACAATGTCAAGCTCGGGAAAATCGCAGGCGATTTCATCGATGCAGGCCGGACGGCAAAGATCCATGGGCCGATCCGTATAAAGATGAAGGGATGTGGTAATTCTGGCCGGCACACCCAACTCCACGCATTTGGCATAAAAAGGGTAATACTTTTTGTGATTTGAGGGAAGATTCTCTCGAAAACCCGAAACCACCAACCCCTTAAAGCCCATGTCCCGGACCGACTGCTCGAATTTTCTCACATCGGCCATCCCCTCATGGGGACTGCTTCTGAAAAAGGGAATCAGACGATCCTTGTATTTGGCGGCAAACGCAGCCCTGTCCTCAAGAGAGGCCCACATGCCCGTGGTTCCGATACAGGCTTTTGAAATGCCGGCCTCATCCAGCATGGCGATGAATTCCTCGTCGGTCATGGTTTTTCCAAGGTACTTCTCCGCCACCAGAAGGGCCAGTTCAATCAATCCCATGGACTTCTGGGCCTCATCAAAGGCTTCCTTGGTCATGCCCAGCATGGCGGCCCATTGATGGCCGAACTGGCTGAAGTAACCCCGGTGAACAAACCCGCCTCCTGATTTCAACAATTCTATGGTTGCTTTTTTAACTTCCCGGGTCGGAGAATCACACTCAAAATCAATAATCATGGCTTCCTCCTTTGGGTTATTTGAGCTGTTTCATCATGTTGGCGATGGTCAATTCCATGGACAGCTCTCTTCCCGCAGACATGCTCGGGGCAAAGTGCCGGATGAAATCAATTTCTTCGTCCGTGGGATGAGGCGTTTCCGTCAGGTCATCGGCAATCTTCAAATCCCAGGGGACGTTCTTCTTGACTTCCTCAACCGTTACCCGGGGGTGGATCTGGGATAGATAGATTTCTTTGGTTTCAGAATCAAATCGAAAGATCCCCTGGGTGCTGAGCACCATGGTCGGTCCTGAGCCCGGGGTGTACAGCCCCGATTTTTCACGGCTGTCCCCGCCGGTGAGATAACCGGGGGAAGTCAAATAATCGAGTTTATTCACGAAGGTTCCTCCCAGCATGGTCAGAACCGTCCGTTTGGCATAGGACATGAAATCCGCAGCACCGCCTGATCCCGGCAATCTCATGGTGGGTTTGTAGTAATCCCCGATGACCGTGGTGTTTAAATTGCCGAATCGATCGATCTGTCCCACCCCGAGAAAACAGACATCCACATACCCGCGGTAGGTCATGGTAAAGGCTGAAAACAAATCCGTGGAATAGGAAAACCCTCGGCACGCATGGGCGTCGGCAATGTGATTCAAGGGCAAAAGCGGTTCAAAATCAATGATTCCCGATTCCATCATGAGGGTGGCATGGGGGGCATACAGGGCCTTGGCCAGGGCGCCAGCGGTGGTGGGCAGGCCCACCCCGAGAATGACGTTTTCATGGTCGTGAATTTCCTTGGCCACGGCAATCACCAGAAGTTCCTGCAAGGTATATGGTTTACTCATAAAATTTCCCCCTTTCCTTCAAGGTCTGTTCAAACTCCGGCAGGGTCAGGCCCATGCTTCTTTCCTTCCCGTTCCGATCCCACCGGGAGGAAAAGGCCGATCCGTAATTGGCCGGCGCGGAATAAAAAGCCTTGGCTGTGATCCCGTTCAGGGGATTGCTGCCGAATTTCAGAATATAATGATCGATATAGGCAGCGCGGTTCTCACACCCATAAATCCATTCATCCATCCACGCCTTCAGGCCGTCACCGGTTCTGTTGGCCTGGGAAAACAGCGCATACATGAAAAAGTCTATATTATAGTAGCCAAGCACTTCCGTGGGATGGGCCCCCCAGGGAACTTCCACCACGGCATCCACGCGATAGGCTGGGATCAGGGTCAGGTGAGGGCTGGATTGAATCACATCATGCTCCACAATTTCTTCGCAGGATACAATGATCCGCTTGCTGGCCAGGGCTGCGGCTGCCACGCTGCCCAAGGCCCCCCAATACTGGGCATTGCCGAATTTATCGGCCCGCTGGACATGAACCACGCACACATCGGGATTGGCCGCCGGAACCGTCAGGTTGTTCTTGCCGGTATAAGGGCATTGGATCACCCTGAATTTATTTTCCCCCATGAATCCGCGCTTTCGGAAAAGATCCGTCTCCATGGCCCCTTCCAGGACCTGAATGTAGGATAATCCGTGCATACCGGCCATGAGCCGTGCATTGTATTGAAAGTTGCTGTAATCCTCCATTTCCAGGGTCCCGGCCTGCAGGGCTCTTTCCACGGCGGAGCTCCCGGCCTTTCCCCCGGAGCGCATCACATAGGTGGTCACCAGACGGTCCACGCACCCGGCACCCACCAACACTTCCACGTCAAAGATTCCCGACTGGGAATAAAGCGTTAAACCCTTGCGCTTCTGCCGGATGACCTCATAGATCAATTCGGCACAGCTTCCCACGGTGTAATTGCCGATCACCAGCTCATCGCCGTCCCGGACGAATTTGCCGATGGCCTCATGGACGCTCATGACCTTGCCATTTACATCTGCCATAAAATCTCCTTTGTTAGAGAATCATTGAAAGGGAACAACGGATTGCCCGGAGCTACTTAAACTGACTGTAATCCACCCCGCGGTTTTTCGCACGCTCATCAAACCAGGCGGTTTCATCGGCCGGGGGGGCAACGATCTCTGCTTCAGGCTTTCGGACCAGGGCAATGGCTTCGGAAGGGCAGGTGGAGATGCAGAGCCCGCAGCCGATGCATCGTTCCGGAACCACGGAATAGACATCTGCTTCTTCTTCAATGGCCTTCACCTGACACCGCTCATCCGCGCAAACGCCGCAGGCCGAGCACAAATCCGGATCAATCACCGCGTAATAATGGGAGTGGATCACCGTGGAGGCCGGAATACCCATTTTGTTGATCCCCTGGAGCACGCCGCAGCAGCATCCACAGCAATTGCAGATGAAAAACCGACCGTTCTGAAAATTGTTGGTCAGATGCACCAGCCCGGCTTCCTCAGCCTTTTTCAATAAGGATTTGGCTTCTTCTTTGGTAATGACCCGGCCGACCTCTGAATCCTTGAAAATTCCGGGAATGGGAGCAAAAGCCATGCAGATTTCAAGCGGTTTGGTGCAGGGGTTGTCCAGAAGGCCCTGCTCTTTTTTGCAAATGCATTCCTGAACCATGAAAGACTGGCTCTGTTCCACAAGGGCCGAAACCCGGTCGTAGGGCAGGGATTCCTGGTTGGACATGATTTGTTCTTCTATGGGCAGGGTGTACATCATCTGGGGGGTGGTGGAAAAAAACTGCTGACCATAGATAGGACCGTATTCTTCATTAAGTTCGGCAAATTCCCGGTCCAGACGCTTGAGTTGAAATTCAAAAATTCCAAACACCCAGGGAAGCATTTTAAACAGCCAGATCCCGCCAAAGTCCACGGACATCAACTGGCCTTTTTCAGCCATGTGAATGAGTTTTTCCTCCAGACCGGGAAGGGCGAGCCCGGTGCGCTGGGATACCTGTTCCGCGGTTTCAAAGGCCAGTCTCATTTTGCAGAACATTTCCGCCTCGTCCGGTGTAAATATTTTTTTCAGAAGCTTCATCTCCACCCCGCTTTCAGACGGCGGGAATCCATTGGGAAGCGTATCCAAAACCTTTGCCAGTTGGGTGTAAATGGCCTCACTCATTTGGTTTTTCCTTTTCTTTTAGGGTTTTTGAGCCTTCAATCAGGCATTTTCCGTTTTCTTTCAGCAGGGAGATGATCTCCTCCGACCCAAAATCGGAGATGACCCCGCTGTTCAGCAACACCGCCAGACCATGGGAAAAGATCCAGGCCTTATTCAGGATTTTCTCCTTTTCCTCCATAGTGAAACCTTCAAGGGATTCCGAATCCGCCAGACGGCCAATCAGGGAGTCAAAAGCATAATGATGGAACACCTGAACAGAGTGCCCGGCAGATCCTTCTGGTGCAGAGCCGGTCGGCTCCCGGGCCGGGCCGTGAAAAAGCAGCTTAAAAAGATTCTGCTCTTCCTTGGCAAAGAGGACATACCCCAACCCCATATCCAGAAAATCGATGTGGGTGGTGTCCCGGGTCTGGTATTGCAGCATCAGTTCAACCGCTTTTTGGAGAATTCTTTTCTTGAGATCTTCCATGGATTTCAGGCAGGAATAGATGGGCATGGTGGAAGAACCCAGTTCTTTGGCAATGGACCGGGCCGTGCAATTCTCCCAGCCGCTTTGGCGAACCACGGAAAAAGCGGCTTCAAGAATATTGTCTTCGCTGTATTTGGTTTTTACGGGCATGGTCGGATCCTTTAAATAACGCTTGTTATATAACTAATGTTATAATGCGTGTCAAGAAATTATCATGCAGGGGGAATCCCTGGTGGTGCTTTTGAAATGTCGTTGAAAACCAGGGATTGTTTTTTATGGTTAAATTTGATATTTTTCGAGCATTCAGAAAAAATATCCGCGATGAGTCAACTATCTCTACCACAACCTTTAAAAGAGCAGGAGGTAAGACCATGGAAATTTTTTTTATGTTCGGAAAGTACAATGCCAAGGCCCTGAAGGAGATGAGTTACCAGAGAACAGAGCAGATCATTAAGGAAATTGAAGGGCTGGGGGGCAAGATGAATGCCATGCATGCGCTGCTGGGGGAATACGACCTGCTGTTTTGCGTGAATCTGCCGGGCCTGGATGGGGCCCTGAAGGCTTCAATTCTCCTCACCAAGGCCACGGAAATCTCCTTTACCACCTATCCGGCCGTCACCGTTGAAGCCTTTGACAAAATGATGGGCTAATGGCCTGTATCGAAATAAATGTTACATCCGGGCGCCGACTCATCCCGACCGGCTGCGTTGTTCCTCCTCGGCATATGCTCGATATCCCTCGTCGTTACGCCTTGCCGGCCAGGCGCCTCGACGTCCTCGGTGTGACACACTTATTTCGATACAGACCCTAAGAAAGAGGTGCATTATGCTTAAATTTTGGATTCTCCTTGCCATGGCAGGGATGCTTTTCCCTCTGGGCGCCATGGCCAGCCAGGCTTTTCCAACCGATACGCTTGAAACCGATTCCGGTCCTGTTGAAATCACTCTGGTGGGGCACGGGACTCTGATGCTGAAGTTCAAAAATAGGGTGATTCACATCGACCCCTGGACCCGGCTGGCGGATTACACCTTGATGCCCAAGGCGGACCTGATCCTGGTGACCCATGGTCATGCAGATCATTTTGATCCAACAGCCATTGAAGATCTTCGAAAAGACAACACACAAATACTCCTTCCGGCAGTCTGCGCAGAAGGGATCAAGGATGGGAAGGTTATGGCCAATGGTGAGATAGTCCATATGGACGGGCTGATCATCGAGGCCATACCGGCTTATAACATCGTCAACATGCGAAAAGAAAACACCCCATATCATCCCAAGGGAGAAGGAAACGGCTATGTGGTCACCTTTTCTGATAAGAGGGTCTATGTGGCCGGGGATACGGAAAACACCCCTGAAATGAAGGCGCTGAAAAATATTGACGCGGCCTTTCTTCCCATGAATCTTCCGTATACCATGAGCCCGGAAATGGCAGCGGATGCGATCAAGGCCTTTCAACCGAAAATCGTTTACCCTTATCATTACGGGGCTGAAACCATGGCCGGAATGGGGGACATGCTGAAGACCGAGCTTGAGCAAATGATGAAGGATGAAAAAGGGAGTGAAATCCGCGTGCCGGGGCTGAAGTAAATAAAAGGAGCCTATTTTACCACCCGGAGTCTATGACTTGGTTTCAAAGTCTCCCAAAGCGCCTGGATAATAACCATGGGAACCTCTTCATTCAAAAGGATCTTTGCGCCGCCTCGGCCATTGCATGAATTCACGAGGGAGTCATTGCCTGACCAGAGCCCGAAGCTATCCCTGATATATTTGCCCAGGGTTAAATTCAGAACCCCCAACTCACCGAAGGTCATATGGGCAATGACCACTCGATCTTTCAGGGGGAGCTCGGATATAAGATATTCAACCGCCTCTTCAACCGTTCGAGGGGGCGGTTGAATCGGTTTTGAAGGTTTCCCGGTAATGGGTTTACTGGTTTCCACCTGGTTCAGGTATAGAACGGTTTCCAGAATATCCAGGACGGTTTCATACATGGGTTTCTCCTTCCGGGTTGCCGTACCCGTCACATAAAGAACCTCAATCCTGTTTTCCGAAACCCACCGGCTGATGTTCAGCGCGCATTCAAACTTGGATATTTTCTCCAGCTCCACCATGAAGAAGTCTTTGTTATATTGATTGACGAGCTTTTTCAGCAGCTGAAAGGTTTTATGGTTTTTTTTCGGGCAAAGGACCAACACCCCCTGTGCATCCTGAATATTCTTTTCCATGCATACCGCCTGATTGCCGGATGTTTCAACCGTCAGCTGATATTTGGCTTCCCGCTCAGGCTCACCCCCTTGGGGCGTCCATCCTTTATGGGGGATCTCCAGCTTGATGGCCAGATCAAGCGCGGCAAGCTCCGCAGGTCCCTGACCGCCTGAAATTATTTTTCTGATCACGTAAATGCCCTTCATGGGGTTGTTAATAAACCTTGGACTTCTGGACCCAGCATACCCACGGAAAGTTTTTTTTTCAAGCCTTGTCATAAATCCGGAACCGGATAAGGGAATATTGATTTAAAACCTGCAATGATTTATACCCATGGCGAAAAGATCAACGTTGGGATAAAAAGCCACATTCTTAAGCATGGCTGTCACCTGTTTTTGTGCAAAGGATTGATGACATGGAAATGAAAGCCCATACCCTTGAAGCGCTGGCTAAAATTCGCCGCAATGCGCCTTTGATTCATAATATCACCAATTTTGTCGTCATGAACAGTTCGGCCAACATTCTGCTGGCCATGGGTGCGTCTCCGGTCATGGCCCATTGCCGGCTGGAAATGGAGGAGATGACCTCCCTGGCTTCAGCCTTGACTCTGAATATCGGAACCCTTCAGGAGGAATGGCTTGACTCCATGGATTTGGCGGCCAGAACGGCCAACGCCAAGGGAATTCCGGTGGTCCTGGACCCCGTGGGGGCCGGGGCTACAAAACTGAGAACCGAGGCCGTCAAAACCATCATGGAAAATCACGCCGTCACCGTTTTGCGGGGCAATTGCTCGGAAATCCTTTCCCTGGGGTATGCGGATGTCAAAACCAAAGGCGTGGATTCGTCCTTGTTGTTAAGCGATGAAATGGTGGATGCAGCCATGCAAATGGCCCTGGACCAAAAATGCATCATCGCCATTTCCGGAAAAGAAGACTGCATTACCGACGGAACGCAGGTTTTTCGTGTGCATAACGGCCAGCTCCTCATGACCCGCGTGACCGGGATGGGATGTGGCCTTTCGGCCGTGGTGGCCGCTTTTTGCGCGGTTGAAGAAGAGAATATGGCCCGGGCCACGGCAGCTGCCTTTGGCTATTATGGACTGTGTGCGGACCTGGCCATTCAATCCAGCAACAAACCCGGGAGCTTTTACGTAGCATTTTTAGATTGTCTGTATTCGGTTGGAAATGAAGAGATCAACCGGTATCTCGATGTTAGGGAAACCCCTTAAATTGAAAACCCTTTTATTGCTAAAAATTCAGGAAACATCTTATGGGCTTATTTGATTTTTTTAAAAAAACACCCCTGGCCATGGCAGAAAGCGGAAATCTATTGTTTGAAAAAGGCCAATTTGCCGGAGCGGTTCGAAAGTATGAAAAAGCCCTGGATCGTAGCCGAAATCATGAGTTGTCTTCCGGATCTTTTGAAAAAAACCTTGCGAAAAAAATATCCAGGGCAAAAAATGCACTGGCGGAACAGCATATCCGGAATGCGATTGATTTAACGGACTCCCGGTGTTTTGAAGATGCAAGGGAGCTGCTGAACCTGGCCATGGAACTATCCGACCAAGAGGAACTCAAAGAGAACGCCCGAACACTTCTGAACCAGATTGCCAATTCCACGGCTTCCAAACCATCGAGCCGGCTGGAAGGCGATGCCTGGGACCCGGATAGCGAAGATATGGATATGGACCCTGAAGCCATGGTGGAAGAAGGGGATTATGCTGCCGTTTTAATCCACTCCCTGCCAATGGATGAACAGGAAGCCTATCAACAGTATGGGGATTCTTTTTTGGAGGGTTTTGTGGCCCTCAACCAGGGAGATTTCAACCGTGCCGCCCTTTGCCTGGAAGCGGCTCTTGAAGAACATTCGGGCGAAAAAACGTTTATCCCCCTGGAACTGGCCACCACCTATCTGAATCTGGAAGCCTTTGAAAAAGCAAAGCCTCTCCTGGAATCCTTTATGGCGGATTTTCCATTTTCCATTCGGGCCTATCCGGTTTTTTGTGAAACCCTTTGGGGCCTGGGGGAGTATGATCTGGCACTAAAAAGCCTGGAAGCTTGTCCGAAAGAACTGGCGGAATCTCCTCTCATTGCTCTTCTCACCGGTGAAACCTTGTGCGAGGCCAAACGGGATTCCGAAGCCGTAAAGGTCTTTCAGAATTATCTGGACAAACGGCCGGATGAAGAAACCATTGTTCGAGCCCTGGCAGAGACCCTCCAGAACCTGGGTGAAATGGAGAAGGCCAGGGATTTGTATGGAATGCTTCTGGACCATTGCAGGAATTGCCATCAAAAAGCCGATCCCGACCTGAAAAGGCGCTATGCGGATACAGCGTTTGAAACAGGCCTTCACACCCTTGCCGTTCTGGAAATATACCTGGAGTTGGCGGAACACGACCCGGCCCGGCAAAAGGAGTATTACAGCAAGGTTTCTCATATTTACTCCACCCTGGGCAATACAGAGGAAGCCAGAAGATTTGATGGGTTTTCCAGGTAGACAATACTGAACCGGGGAGAATACGATGTCCTTAAAAAGAAAAGGAACGGATGCGATTCCTCCTGTCACGGCCCAAGTTCTTCTGGTTGTTGGGCTGATCCTGGCATCTTTTTGTAATCCTGCTTTCCCGGAAGACAATACTGTATACCAGGATGCGGCCAAAAGCGGGGCTGATGAAGGGCATCGTTCTTCCAGGATGGCGAGCTACCGGGGCGACAAGTTTCAATACTACCTGAACAAAGGCTTTGAGGCCTATATGCAAAATGACCTGGAGCAGGCCATTGAAAATTACTCTAACGCGGTAAAGATCAAACGCAGTCCCATCTTCCTTGCCTATTTCAACCGGGGGAGCGCCTATTTGAAAAAGGGCGACTATAATGCTGCCATTGATGATTTTACAAAAGTACTGGAATTAAAACCGGATCTGATTTCAGCCTACCTGTCCAGGGGAAATACCTGGATCGTTAAAGGAAATACAGATAAGGCCCTTGAAGATTTCACCCTGGCCATTGCCGCAGATCCCACCTGGGCGGACGCCTATGTCAACCGGGGCACCTTGTGGTTTAAACTCGGTGAATTTGAAATGGCCTGGAATGATCTTGCCAAAAGCATTCAAATACAGGAGAACTCTCCCTCCTGCCTGGTGGGAGCCGCCCATTTTCTGGCCACCTGTCCTGATGAGAAATTCCGAAACGGCCCTCTTGCCGTAGAATTGAGTCGAAAAGCCATTCAGCTGACCCATGGGTTGAAGGGCATGGTGAAAACCCCTTCCTCCCCTGAAGTGATGACCTATACCCATCTCGCCCTTGCACCCCAGTATGATGCTTTGGCCGCAGGACTCGCCGAAACCGGAGATTTCAAAGGGGCCGTGGAGGCCCAGACCCAAGCCATTTCACTTCTGGAAGCTGAAAACGCGGCCCATAAAATTCCTGAATATACAGCCCGCCTGAAATCCTATGAAGAGAAGAAGCCAAGACGGGAAATTCCTGTAAAATAGCCCGGACCGGGGTAAAATGGATGATCGCAGCTCTCCCCAACCCAAAAGGGTTTCAAGCAAATATCAATTTATCGGACATCTTTGAATACGAATTCCATGACGTCCTTTAAACTGCCCAGAACCGTATGGCCCAGGGCCATCAATGCCGGGGAAGGCTGTACGAGATCCGGGATCTGGATGACCTTCATTCCGGCCCTCACCCCTGCCCTCACACCGTTTTCAGAATCTTCAAGGGCCAGGCAATTTTCCGGACCCACGTCCACAGCATCTGCTGCTCTAAGATAAATATCCGGGTGGGGTTTGCTGTTTAAAACCTGGTCTCCGCCGATAATGGCATCAAACCTTTTCAAAATACCCACTTTTTCAAGCTTCTCCATGGCTTGTCCTGTCCTGGTCGAGGTGGCCACAGCCCTTGGAATGTTTAACAACGTCAACCCATCCAGAAGGCTCCAAACCCCCTCTTTTAGAGGCACCGGCTCCTTTGTGGTCCGGTCATGGTATTTGGCTTCCCATTGACGGCTAAAATCCAGATAGTCTGCTTTTCCCCAAAGGCCCTTTTTTAAAATCTGTTCTCCAAGGGCCTGGTTGGTCCCGATGCATTGCATGAACAAAGGGGTCAGATCCCCGATCCCAAAATCATCGCAGGTTTCAAGGAATACATCCAAGGCGATTCGCTCGGTGTCCAGAAGGAGTCCATCCATATCAAATATGACCGCTTGAATCGGTTTCATGGGGTTTGTTTCATCTCCCAAAAGGCCCTCACCAGCCTGGCGTTCATTTTCCTCTTTTGAACACAGATCCCCACATCATAGGGCGCCAAAACAGGCTTCACCTCCAGCCGGGTAATCCGGTTCTGAAGCGGGCTGTTTTCAACGGCAAGCCTTGGCACAATGCCCACTCCGCACCCCAAACTCACCATGGACAAAATAGCCTCATTCCCGGAAACCTGGGCATAAACATTGGGGGTGATTCTTTTCTTCGCAAACCATGCATCCGTTCGTTGGCGTGCAAGACCCCGTTCTGCGAGAATCATGGGAATTTGATCCCATTGGATTTTCTTTTTCAGGGAACCGGAATACTCCCAGGGAATGGCAGGAGCCACAAAATCCAAAGACACCTGTGTGATAACCTTGAACACCAAAGCTTTTGGCAGGGATTTGGGCAGGGCCGCAACCGCAATATCCGCTTCGCCTTCAAATACTTTTTTGACGGCAACCCCAGCGTCACCGGTTCTGAGCCGGATATGCACTTCGGGATAGGCCATTTTAAATTGGCTCAAAAGGTCCGGCAAAATGCTGAGACTGGCCGTCACCGAACAATAGAGGCTGATTTCGCCTTTTAAGGTGCTTGAATCGTCTGCCAGATGATCCAAAAGCACCTGCCATTTTTCCATCACCTCCCTGGCATAGTCCCGAAACAAGAGGCCTGCCGGAGTCAGCTGAACCCTGCGGTTGTCCCGCTCAAAGAGCCTTTGTCCAGACTCCTCCTCCATGCGCTGGATCTGCCGGCTTAAGGCAGAGGGGCCGATATTGCAAGCCCGGCCGGTTTTTCCGAAATGGAGACTGTCCGCAAGATGCAAAAACAATTTAAAAGAATAGTGGTCCACAAAGCCTCAACGGATTCAAAAGTTTCGATGCATAATTTGCATCACAATAATGCATTCATAGCACTTTACGCAATACTAAAAATCATCTATCTTTCCGCCAAAAGAACAACGGCGCATGATGAAAGGAAAGAAGCATGAATGCGGTAAAAACAATCTGCGTATTCGGGGTGGGAGGTGTGGGGGGCTATTTTGGCGCAAAAATGGCGGACAGCCTGAATAGCACCCCCAAAAGGGATACTGAGGTATTCTTCATTGCCCGGGGAGAACATTTGAAGGTTATCCAGGCCCAGGGAATCACCCTGGTGACCCCTGAAAAAACCATTCAGGCCCGCCCCACCCTTGCAGCGGCCGAAATGGACCCGGTCCCGGACCCGAATCTGATTTTGCTCTGCGTCAAGGGGTATGATCTGGAAAACGCCCTTAACGCCATAAGACCAAGGGTCCAACCCCACACGCTGGTTCTTCCCTTGCTCAACGGCGTTGATATTTACGAGCGAATCCGGGCCGTCCTCACCACCGGCATTGTGCTTCCGGCCTGTGTGTATGTGGGAACCTATATTCACCAGCCCGGCGTGATCCACCAAAGCGGCGGGGATGGCCGGATTTTGTTCGGCCAAGATCCTGGACAAAAGGAGCTGGGCCTGAATCCGCTAGGACATTTTTTTGAAAACATCGGCATCAACTATCAATTTGCCCGGGACCCTTTTCCGGCCATTTGGGAGAAATTCATGTTTATCGCTGCCTATGGCCTGGTGACGGCGCAAACCGGAAAGACCGTTGGGGAAGTATTGAAGGATGAAGAATCCAAAGCCTGCATTCAAGGCATCATGGGGGAAATTGCCTCCATTGCCAAACGGAAAGAGATTGAACTACCTGAAAATATCATTGCCGAATCCATGGCCAAGGGAAAACAATTCCCGTTTTCTACCAAGACCTCCTATCAACGGGATGTTGAACAACCGGGAAGAAAAAATGAAGGCGATCTTTTCGGAGGCGCCATCCTCCGGCAAGGACGGGTCCTGGGGATTCCCACGCCTGTAACTGAAAGTATCTATTCAAAAATACAAAATAAAGGATGAGCCACCATGGGAAAAACCATAGTTGAAAAGATTTTGAATCACGCAGCAGGAACCACGGATGATAGGGCCGGGGAGATTGTCAGCGCAAAAGTCTCCCGGGTGATGACCAACGACGCAGTGGCGGAACTGACCATTGAAGCCTTGAATGCCATGGGGAAACCCCCTTGGAACAAGGACCGCATCGCCGTCATCCTGGACCACTACATCCCGGCCACCACGGAAAACGCCGCCCGGATCCACAAGATTATGAGGGATTTCACCAAAGAACATAATCTGCATCTCTTCGACCAGAAAGGGGTGTGCCACCAGGTCATGCTGGAAAACTTCGTGCGACCCGGGGATGTGATCATCGGCACGGATTCCCATACCTGCACCTACGGGGGGCTGGGGGCTTTTGCCACGGGCGTGGGCTCCACGGACGGGGCTGCGGCCATGGCAACAGGCGAAATCTGGCTGAAAATCCCCGAGACCATCCGGGTGGAACTGACGGGGAAATTGCCCGAGCACGTGCACCCCAAGGACCTTATTTTAAAAGTCATCGGGGATCTGGGGGCCGACGGTGCCACCTATAAGGCCTTGCAGTTTTCAGGGCAAGGGGCAGCCAGCATTTCCAATGCCGGACGTTTCACCATGTGCAATATGGCCATCGAGGCCGGGGCCAAAACCGGAATCTTTGAACCGGATGCGGTGACAGCGGAATACTTCAAGGGTCAAAACAACCAGGGACTGTTTTTTAAAAGTGACCCGGATGCAACCTACTGCAAAACCATGCCTGTGGATTTGAACCGGTTAACTCCCCGGGTGGCCCGGCCCTGGTCCGTGGATGATGTGGTTCCCGTGGATACGGTCCAACAGATCAAAATAGACCAGGCCTTTATCGGGTCCTGCACCAACGGGCGGATGGAAGACTTGCGAATTGCGGCCCGGGTGCTCAAAGGGAATAAAGTCGCCTCCGGTGTCCGGCTTCTGGTGACCCCGGCCTCGGACCGGATTTACCGGCAATGCCTGGAAGAAAAGCTCATGGATATTTTTATCCAGGCCGGTGCCGTCATCTGCAATCCGGGCTGCTCGGCCTGCTTCGGGGGCCAGGGCATGCTGTGGGACGGGGAGGTATGCATCGGCACCCACAACCGGAATTTCAGGGGAAGAATGGGCCATAAGGACGCAAAAGTCTACCTGGCCTCTCCGGAAACCGTGGCAATATCCGCCATCACCGGCCACATCACCGACCCCAGGCAATAGAGGAGGAGAATAAAAACATGAAAATGATTCACGGAAACATATGGAAGTTCGGAGATGGAATCGATACGGACATCATCATTCCCGCCCGGCATCTGGTACTGCCCATGGAAGAAATGAAGAAATATGCCATGGAACCCCTGGACCCGGAATTTGCTGGCCGGGTCCAACCCGGTGATGTTATTGTGGCCGGAAGGAACTTCGGCTGCGGCTCCAGCCGGGAGCAGGCCCCGGCGGTGCTGAAGGCCCTGGGCATTAAGGCTGTTGTGGCCAAAAGTTTTGCCCGCATTTTCTTTCGCAATGCCATCAACCTGGGCCTTGTGGTGGTGGAATGCCCGGAGCTGGCGGATCATGTACAAACCGGAAATGTCATTGATATCGATCCGGTCGCCGGGAAAATCCGTCTGCCGAAGCAAGCCTTGGAATTTTCAGGCTCCAAATTGCCCGATTTTTTAATGGAGATTCTGGCAGCCGGAGGATTGATCGCCCATCTTGCTCAAAGGGGTTGATTCACATCAACAGCCATTTCAAAATCATCATTTACCAATTTTCGGAGTACAGCGGCAGTTTTGGGGACAAGGGACTCCAGGGATTCTACTTGTCCTTTGTCCCCACCGGCACCGGGGTGTTGAGGAATGTGGCCAACCAGTGAACACCGATGACCAGTATCAAATCCCCGTGGCCCATGAGTCGGCTCAAACCCATGGCACCCAGAAAAGCCCCCGCGCACCAGCGGATTTTCCATCTCAGGGTAAAGTAGTGCATGGCGGCAAAGACCAGATTGCATAAAAGAACCGCCGGAAAAAGCCCGATAAAGCCGGCTGTCAGGCCCGGAACGGCCAGCCGGAAGACCCACTCCTCGCAGATGGATACACCCAACAGATAGACAATCCATAAAAATTGCCGGGTATTCAGGATGCGGTCATACACCTTGGTCATAAGGATCAAAAACAACAGGAGGCAAAGAGCTGCCAGAAAATAGGCCAGGGGGTAAGCAAAAAAACGCTCCAGACCCCATTCCAACCATGCTCTCCTTTGGGGAAGGCCAAAGCAGACCAAAGCAAGCATCAGTACAAATAACCCATGCCGAAGCAACACCTCCCTGAAACGGGTGATCCCTTTTCCCGGAAGGTCTGGTTTTCTCTGCAACCGGCCCTGATCTTTTCGTGGCTCTATCCGCATCGAGTATTCTCCATCGTTTTCTTTCCAACCCATTCGGTGTCTATATCACATCCCTTCATCTTTTTCCAAAACGCGCGGAAAATAATTTGAATTATTGTGGGAACTTCAGTATTTATAAGCAGTTATATTTCATTCTCACGCCAACAACAGGAACATTAACGCCTTTTCAGTATGCCCGAGTTAACGATCTCCAACCTAACGATCAAGAATAACCATAAGGGGGTAAAAATGACATCACAGATTTTCGGCTGGTGCGGAAAAATACTTGACGTGGATTTAACGCATTCCAAAATCACCCACCGGAATACCATGGATTATACGGATCTATTTTTGGGAGGGAGGGGAATCGCCACCCGGATTTATTGGGAAGAGGTGCAGCCTGAAGTGAGCGCTTTTGATCCTGAAAACAGGCTGATTTTCATGACAGGCCCCCTGGGAGCAACCGGCGCGCAGGGAGCCTCACGGTTTGAGGTGGTGGGGAAATCCCCCATGCTCCTGCCCGAAGGATTCTGCTATGGAAATCTTGGTGGGTTTTTCGGTCCCTACCTGAAGCGGGCTGGATATGACGGTATTGTGGTGTCGGGAAAAGCTGAAAAAGCCGTTTACCTCTGGATTCAAGATGAAAAAGTTGAGATATTGGATGTCGGTGCTCTTTGGGGCAAAGGGGTTTATGAGGTATCCGGGATGCTCAAGACGCTTCACGGCCAGAACACCCGGCTTGTCACCATGGGTGTGGCGGGTGAAAATCTCTGCCGCTCCTCCAACCTCATGACGGACAACGAAGGATCTGCCACCGGCGGATTCGGGGCCGTCATGGGTTCAAAGAATTTAAAAGCCATCGCGGTGTTGGGAACCGGAAATCCTCAAGTGGCAAAGCCCGAGGAATTAAAATCCTTAAGTCAGAAAATTATTGCCCTGAATAAACGAAGCCCCATGCCTGCTCCGTTTCCCCCGGACCAGGTGACCCGTTCGGGCAAGGCCTCCTGCTATCAATGCGGGATCGATTGCACCATGAGAAACACCTTCCGCACGGCTTCAGGAAGAGAAATGGTGAGAAAATGCCAGGCCATGTTTGTGTATGCGCCATGGTCCATGCGAACCCCGGGAGAACCGGCTGAAACCGCCCTGGATGCCACGGGAATCTGCAATGATCTATCCATCTGCACCATGGAAATGGCCAATATCATCGCCTGGCTGGCGGCCTGTCACAAATCAGGGGTTCTCACCAGTCAACAGATCGGCGTGGACATGACCACCCTGGGGACCCGGGCTTTTTTTGAAAACCTTGCCCGGATGATCGCCCATCGTCAGGGATTCGGGGACATTCTCGCCGAAGGGCTTCTGCGGGCCGGGGAAAAACTCGGGACCGAAGCAAAAGACCATTTTTCCAATGAAGTCTCGGGGGTCGGGGCCGGAGCCAGCTATTCCGCAAGGGAATACATGATGAACGGCCTGCTCTACGCATTTGAGCCCAGGCAACCCATTGCCATGCTCCATGAGATCAGCCGCCTCATCGGCCAATGGGTGAACCATCAAGGGAATCCCGCAGCATCCCCGGTTTCCTCCGATGTGTTCAGGGCCGCAGCCAAAACCTTCTGGGCACATGAAAAAGCCTGGGACTTGAATACTCCGGAAGGAAAGGCCATGGCCGCCACCCGGATCATCGACCGAACCATCGTCAAAGACAGTCTGGGATTGTGTGATTCCTCCTGGCCCCTCATGGTTTCAGGAAATACGCCCGATCATTCAGGGGATTCCACGCTTGAAAGCCAGTTGTTTTCAGCCGTAACGGGCATTGAAACCGGAGAGGACGAACTCCTTCAATATGGGGAGCGGATTTTCAACCTCGAGCGGGCCATCCTTCTAAGGGAAGGTCGGAAGGCCAAAGCCGACGATGTTCCGGCTGAATTCAATTTCACGGACCCGGTTCAAACCGTGTTCATGAACCCCAAGGTCATCGTTCCCGGCCCTGGAAATGAAGTCCTGAGCCGCAAGGGCATGGTGCTGGATCGAAAGGATTTTGAGGCCATGAGAGCAGAGTTCTATTCGCTTCGAGGTTGGGACCCGGAAACCGGGATTCAGAAGCCTGAAATCCTGGAGAGGTTGAATCTGGGGGATATTCTGTAGAAAATCGGTGGTTCCAACATTCAAAAGGGGGCTTAAAAAAGCCCCCTTCTTATTTTTGGCAACCTTGTTATGCTGCATGCAGTCTCTTTTACTTAAAACCCAAAACGTAAGCCTACGGTGAGGTTGTGGCTGTCATAGCTCGCATCCAGCCCTTCAAAATCAGGATCTGCGGTGGCAAAATACCGGTAGGCGAAATCCAGAGCCATGGTATCGCTAAGGGCATAGGCA
>VMSV01000148.1 GCA_013791935.1 Desulfobacteraceae bacterium
CAGTCCATTCGATCCATGGACTGGGGCATGGGAGCCGAACGCATCGCCCAAGCCGGGGATTATCTTCAGGACCGGCCTATTCTGCTGGGTTCGGCCCGGACCGGACCGGATCTTTCCCAGGAAGGGGGAGAGCATCCCGATGACTGGCATAACGCCCATTTCGTCAACCCTCGATTCACAAGTCCTCTGTCCATCATGCCGTCTTTTTCTTTTCTCGATAAGCCGGAAACGGGCCTTCTGATTCAATACGTCCAGAGTCTCGGGCTGCTCCAGGCGGACCAGCGGATGAAACGCCAGGTTTTCTGGAAGCAGGAAGCCACCAAGGCCTACGAGTCCGGACCCAAGGAAAATGCCAGGTGGCTTGCAGAAATCGCTCCAGAGGGCTGGAGACATCTGCCCAACCCCTATGGGGCAACGGAAGCCGGGCTTGCGAGAGGCCACAAGATCTACCAGGATTTCTGCGCAGGATGCCACAGTCCCATAGGGGATGGCATGGGTCCGGCCCAACCGTATTTGTATCCTCCGCCCCTGAATTTTACCATTTTAAAGGGTACCGGCCAGGTTTCAGGAGGAATTCTTTACTACCAGATCATGAACGGAATCACCGGAACCGCCATGCCCTATTTTAAAAAAGATCTGGAATCGGAAAAGATCTGGGATGTGTCTAATTATGTGGCGGTTACCTTCATTGATGAGAGCGATGCGAATCAGGAGCCCAAAGGCATTGACGCGTCCTATGAACCCTGAGGATTATTAATAATGTACTACCCGTACTTCATTCTATACATGGCCCTTGGACTTGCCATTAGCCTGGCTGTTTTCTTCTGGGCTTTGAAGTCCGGTCAGTTCAATGAGCAGCAGCGGGCACGGTATCTTCCATTGAAAGACCTGCCGGAACCACAAACAACTGGAAAATCAGGTCCGGGAAGATTGGAATTTTATTCCCTGTGGATTTTGGCCGGAGTGGGGCTTGCCATGACGGCCTGGGTCTTGCTTCGGGCTTTGTTTTAGAATGAGGGTTCAGAATGTTTTTCGCACGGAGACACGGAGGCACAGAGGAAAAAAGACGGCAATAAATGATAGGAAAGCCTGTAGGGAACAGGCATGCCTGTTCCTTACAAAGTGAGTTATTTTTTCTCCGTGTCTTGGTGTCTTTGTGCGAGAATAAAAAAAAGGAAAGAAGTAGGATACGTGAAACCCATCAATTGGATCGATGAAAACCTGAATTTAAAAAAGCGGAAAATGCCTTTTTGGATGGGTTGTCACCCATCCTACAGATTTCTTGTTGAGATTGATGGTTCAGAATAAGTTTTCGCACGGAGGCACAGAGGAAAAAAGACGGTAATAAATGATAGGAAAGCCTGTAGGGAACAGGCATGACTGTTCCTTACAAAGTGAGTTATTTTTTCTCCGTGTCTTGGTGTCTTTGTGCGAGAATAAAAAAAAGGAAAGGCCATGCGATACTTTGCAGGACTTAATTTACAGGATGTCTGGGTATTTCTGCTTCCGGCCCTTGTGTTCATCATGGTTTTTGCCTTGGCCCTGGGTTTCAGCCATATTCGAAACCGGGATTCAGGAAAGCGCAAACAAACCGTGACAAAGGATTTTCCAGACGGAATCTCTGAAAGAAACGCCCCGTTTCCCCTGATTATGACCCTGATTATTGCGGGAACGATCCTATGGGCTATTTTGTATATTCTGCTCAATGGCCTGCCCGGAGTGAAAATATAACCATGAAAAAAAACATGCATAAGGAAACGGTTCTCATCACCTGGCTGGTGGTGATTCTTTGCCTTGGCATCATCCTGGCCAAGGGGTATTTTGCTTTTTATACCGTGGGAGATTCCGGAATGCCAACCTGGGATTATCAGACCGTGAAAGACATTCCCGGAGAATCCCCCGAGGCGATTTACGAACCATTGCCAAATCCCCAACATGTTTCGGGAAAGCAGGGAAAATAGATGAAAAAATTTCTTTTGCCTGCCATGGGTCTGGCGGTCCTCCTAAGTTCAGGTTTGTGGGGGCTCAGCTTTTATGATCGGAATTTCAGGTTTGGACGGATGTGGGAAACCCCTGCCATTCGGCCCCATGAATCTGTTTTGCCGTTGATGGAAGAGGGGGGCGTACCGTTTTCCGGGGGAGAAGAACTGTACCGGGAAGCCGACGGTCTGACCCTGAAATCCCCTATTGCCCCGGTAAAACAAGCGGATCTTTTGGAAGGCAAACGGCTTTACGGGGTTTTCTGCGGCCAGTGTCATGGCGTGAATTATGATGGCAAAGGCACGGTGGGCCAGAGCTTTACGCCTTTGCCCGCCAATCTTAAAAGTCCTGAAGTCCAGGCCCTGGCCGAGGGGGTGATGTTCCAGAGGATCAGCTACGGAAATCCGCCTTCGGGCCGTCAGCCTCCTCTGGCCACAAGTATTGCAATGACAGACCGGTGGAAGATCATTGCTTTTGTTCAATCCCTTGAAACCGGAAAATCCGGACCATGAACCAAAGGCCCTCCTGCGATCTCTGCGGCCTGCCGGTTCCGAATCCCCCCGTCACACGGTCTTTTTCCGGAAAGTCTTTCCGGTTCTGCTGTACAGGGTGCCGCCAGGTCTTTAGAATGATTTCGGAAATGGCCGGCAGCACAGAGCCCGAAGATTTCAGGAATACGGATTTGTTCAAGCAGTGCCGGGCGTTGGGCATTATTCCCGCATCTCCCGATCCCATAGGGAACGAGAAGGTTCCAAGGGTCCCCGGAGTGAGTGAAGACCTGGCCAATGAAACCGGAACCCGGCTGGATCATAGCCTTCCGCTTACTTTGAAACTAACCGATATGTGGTGTCCTGCATGCGCCTGGCTCATTGAAACCGTGTTGAAAAACCAACCCGGTATTGGCTCCGCCCGCTGTCATTTTGAAACAGACAGGCTTTGGGTCAACTATGATCCCATCATGACCTCTCCCAAAGACATCGTTTCCAGTATTGAGAAACTGGGGTACCAGGCTGTGGTTCCCGGGGAGGTGGAAGAAAAGCTACACTCCCGCAGAATGTTCATCCGACTGATGATCTGCCTGGTTCTTACCGCAAACATCATGATGCTTTCCTTTTCCGTTTATTCAGGGTTTTTTACGGATCTTTCAAAAGAGTCTGTCTGGACCATCGCCTGGCCCATGTGCCTTATGGCCTGTGGGGTGCTGGTTTATGGCGGCCAGCCCATTTACCGGAAAGCCTTTTCCGCCTTCAAATCTCTTGCCTTGGGCATGGAAACCCTCATCACCATGGGTGCTTTCACGACCTTTTTATACAGCCTCATGAACCTTGTGGCCGGAAACATTCACCTCTATTTTGATACAGCCTCCATGCTTATCACCCTTACCTTGCTTGGAAAAACCCTGGAAAAAAAAGTAAAAGGCCGGGTCCATGGGGATATGGATGCTTTTTATGCGCTGCAAACAGGAAAGGCCAGAATTTTATCACAAGCCTGGCCCAAGGGCCGGTATGTTTACCTGGACAGTGTTTCAGAAGGCGATTGCGTGGGGGTTGAATCCGATGAGACTGTTCCGGTGGATGGAATCATTCATCAGGGGACCGGGCTCGTGGATGAATCCATGCTCACGGGAGAACCTCGCCCGGTGAGGAAAAGGCCGGGGGATGCCCTGACCGGCGGAACAAGGGTTCTGGAAGGAGAGCTTCAATTCACCGTTACCGCAACGGGAAAGGCTTCCTATCTCGGACGCATGATAGAAATCATGGAAGCCGGGGTCCGGAAGAAATTTTCAGCAGAGCAGTACGCAGAACGCATGCTGAAATGGTTTGTTCCCGCCATCCTTTTGCTGGCCCTTGGAACCGGTCTGGGGGGATATTTTCTGGGTCTGACTTTGGACTTGGCAATGATTCGAGCCGTCACCGTCATGGTCATTGCCTGCCCCTGCGCCTTGGGCATTGCCATTCCCCTGGTGAGAGTGGCCGGAATTTCCATTGCGGGGAAAAAAGGCATCCTGGTCCGGAATTTTGAAGCCTTTGAAAATGTGAAATCCGTGGACACCTTTGTTTTTGATAAAACAGGAACCGTGACCCTGGGTTCCTGGGACTTGATTAAAATCGTTCCAGCCGCGGGATATACTGAATCCATGCTGCTTCAGATTGCCCTTGGGCTGGAAAAAGATTCAGATCATGACATTGCTTTTGCCATTCGGAAATATGCTGCCCGGAACCCCGTATCCCAGGTTGAACTTGATTCGGTAAATCCATACCCCGGAGGCGTTTCCGGCCGGTTCAATGGATATGAAGTCAAAATAGGTTCTGCTGAATTCCTTGAAAAAGAGAAATTGAATACCAGGGAGGATATTCCGGTGCCGGAATGGACGCCCGATGTTCTTTATTCCAATGTATACCTGGGAATAAACGGCGGCATTGCCGGAGTCATGGTTTTCGGGGACAGACTTCGAAAAGATGCGGTCTCCACCCTGGAAAAGTTGAAAAACGAGGGGTATTCCCTGTTCATGGTATCGGGCGACGGTCAGGAAATTACGCGCAACGTCGGTGAAAGGCTCGGTATTTCAAAAGCCTCGGGAGGAAAACTGCCGGAAGAAAAAGCAGTCCTGATTGACACCTTGAGAGAAAAAGGCCATCAAGTCGTCATGGTGGGGGATGGAATGAACGACGCTCCAGCCATGGGCAAGGCCAATGTGGGCATGGCCATGGTCAACAAAAGTCATCTGGGACGGGAGAGCGCTGACATCACCCTGGTTCACGGCAGAATGGAAACCATCCATGCGTTTCTTACGCTTGGGAAAAAAGTCCGGGGAAAGATCCGTCAGAATTTCTGGTTTTCTTTTTTGTATAACTTCATCAGTATCCCCCTTGCCATGTCCGGTGTACTGACCCCTTTAATCGCGGTGACCGCCATGCTCGCAAGCAGCCTGACCGTCATCACCAATACCCTGCTTCTGTTTAGAAAACAGGATTCGTTGTAAAAGGAGAAAAAGACTTTGAATCACACCTTCACCCTGGATACCAATAAATTTCTGCATAAATTAAAGCTCTTCATGGCCCTTTCCCGAACCCCCCACGGGGTGGTGGATATGGCGGCCCCGGTTTTTGCCGCCTTGGTCTGGCTGGGAGAATTTCCCTCCCCCGGCGTGACCCTTCTGGGACTGATCACCCTGTTTGCCGGGTATACCACGGTGTATGCCTTAAACGATATCGTGGATTTCAATTCCGATCGGAAAAAAGCGGAAAACGGGGTGTTCCGGAACAGCCAAGGAGACTTGGATGCGGTGCTGGTCCGGCATCCCATGGCCCGGGGGCTCATCCGGTATTGGGAAGGCGTGGCCTGGGCCCTGGCATGGGGGCTCGTGACGATTCTGGGCGCCTATACCTTGAATCCGGTTTGCGTCTATATCTTCCTGGTTGCAGCCGGCCTTGAGGCACTTTACTGCCTTTTGTGGAATGTTAGCCCGGCGCGAACCCTGGTGAGCGGCATCGTAAAAACCTCCGGGGCCGTTGCGGCGATTTATGGTGTGGATTCTTCCCCTTCGTTTCTCTTTGTGGCCGTGTTGTTCCTTTTCCTTTTCTTCTGGGAAATCGGGGGTCAAAACATTCCCAACGACTGGACGGACCTGGACCTGGACGGCGAGTTCAAGGCCAGGACCATTCCCATTGCCCTGGGTCTGGAACTTTCTTCCTTTATGATCTTGTGTTCCAGTTTTGCGGCCCTGGTGTTGAGTGTTTTTGTTTTAATCACTTCAAAGTTTCATTATGGAATGATTTATGTACTGCTTTCCTTGTGTGCAGGAGGAGTTTTTTTCATCTACCCATCCATCCGCCTCCACAGATCACCCACCCGGGAAAGTGCCATGGCCCTTTTCAACCGGGCAAGCTATTATCCACTTGTCCTTTTGGGGATTGTACTCCTGAAGATTATATTCTAACGATTCTATGGCATTTTTACTTTGGGTTAAGCTATGGATAAACCACAGAGCGCACAGAGGACACAGAGAAGTTTTATATTAAAACATTATGTCTCTGTGCTCTCTGTGGTGTCATATTTGTTATCGTACTATCTCTTCTCGTGTGTTCAAGAAAGGAAACAAAATTATGCACCTTGAGTCTTTTACATCGTCCCTGTTCATTTTGTATTTCCTGACCGGTCTCACCGTGGGGGTGAGCCACTGCCTGGGCATGTGCGGGCCCATTGTTCTGGCCATTTCCATGGGAAAAAAGGAAGGGTCCTTTGTTTTGCCCATGGTTCTCTATCATTCGGGAAGAATAACCACCTACAGCGTTCTGGGCGGGGTGATGGGATTCGTGGGGTCCTATGCCGTGGTGTCCAAGTTCATGATGGGGTTCAAGCCTATTATTCTAACAGGGGCGGGGATTCTGGTTATCCTCCTGGGGTTGGCCATGACCGGGGTTTTCCCGAAATTGCGGTTCTTCAGCAAGGACTCCGGTCAGGAAGGATGGATTTCCGGAAAAATTGGTTCTTTGGGAAAAGCCAGGAAAACCGCCTCCTATTTTCCCATGGGTCTCTGGCTGGGTCTGCTTCCCTGCGGACCGGTGTATGTGGCCCTGGCCGCGGCCGCAGGCTCCGGAGCCGGGTCCGGTGGGACCCTTGAAGGAACCCTCACCGGCATGGGCATCATGGCTTGTTTCGGCCTGGGAAATGCCCCGGCTCTGTTTCTTCTTGGGAAAATCGCTGCCCTGAAGGCCTTGGCCTCCAGGGTGATCCTTTACCGGATCGCCGGAATCCTGGTGATCCTGTCCGGCATCCGGTATCTTGTTAAGGCTTTATAGTGAACAGGCATGCCTGTTTCCTGTAATGAACAGGCATGCCTGTTCACTACATGAGAATCGCCTTGCCTATTGTTCTTCCAAATAGATGGGGCAATCGCTACCCGAAACGCTGGTTCCTGCTCCTCCTGAAGAAGTTATATTTGCCTGGGGCAGGGTTAGGGCGTTGTAATAAACGGCAACCCGCCCGCCTCCGCCTCCGACCTGACTTGCACCGCCATTGGCTGAAATGCTTCCGGTTCCGGAAAACAGGCTGGTGTAAATGAGAATAGATCCTCCCGAGCCGCTCCCCGCGCTATAATCCTGACCATTCCCACCATTTGCTCCAATCACACCCGCAAGGTCAATATTTTCCGCCAGAATACGGATTCTTCCACCACCGTCGCCCCCCGTGCGGCCGTAGGAGCCGGCACCTCCACCGGAACCCAAATCCACCGGATTTTCCTGGCTGCCGTAAACGAGATTGGGAACACCGCTGCCAGTAAAACCGCCAAGACCTCCGTAGGAACCCCCAGAGAAAGAGGTTGACCCTTGCTGGTTATCCAAGGTCTGGCCGATGGTGTCGTTTCCACCCCGTGAACCTCCCAAGTAGCCCCTGCCGGTGACATCAATGGAACCGGTATCTGCGATGTTCAATGTTCCGACATCAAGATCCAACCGGGATTCCAGGCTCATGGTGGCATCATAATGGGTCAATCGCCCGTAATCGTTGATGCTCATGGTGTCTTCCACCCTTATATGGTCTCCGGTGACCAGAAAGCCCCCTCGTCGGAACATCACATTGTCAAACCGGTACACGCCCGCGTAGGTTTCTCCCGGGGCAGCCACATCCGTGAGGGACGTGCCGCCGGAGATGTCCACGATGAGCGTGTCTTCGGTATTGGCAATGACGATAAAGGTTTCATCCTGGTCGATGTAGGGGTTAATGGTCATACCCACCAAACCGTTGGGAAGCAGAGCCACGGTCCCGTCGGTGATGAGGGTGTCTGCCGTCAGATCCACGCTTTCGCCGAATCCCAGATGGGTCAATGGGGTATAGACGCTTGACGTGGCGCCTTCCATGTTGTCATCAATATAAAGATCTCCGTAGGATTGGCCTTCCAGTTTAAACCACAGGGTGCCTGCGCTGCCAAGCGCGGAAGTACCGCGGCCACCCAGGGACATGATGCTTTTAAAATCGTCAAAGTCATTCCCCGGTCCGTCCTTCTCCCCATAGGAAACGGCGATCCTTCCTCCGCCACCGCCGAATTGCCCGGCCCCACCGTTTGCGGTAAGGGTTCCGGTACCGGAAAATACCCGGGTATTAATTTTGATGGATCCTCCAGAACCGCTACCCGCGCTGTAATCTTCTCCATTCTGGCCGTTGGATCGAATGGAGCCGTCCACGGTCAAGGAACCGGTTGCATAAATCCGCACAAAACCACCGCCGTTTCCACCCTTGCGGCTGTAATCGCCAGCCGAGCCGCCGGATCCCAGGTAAATGGGGTTGTCCGGCTGACCATAGGCGGGGTTGGTGATGCCGTTATACACCGCCCCATAGCCGCCGTAACTGCCTGCGGACCGGAATGTGGCCCCGGCAATGCCCCCCAGGGTAATCCCGATGTTGGAGCCATTTCCATCCCTCAAGCCCCCGGTATAGCCCTTGGCGGAAACGTCAATGGAGCTGGTATCGTCAATGGCCACATTTGCGGCATGGATAACCATACCTTCCTCCGAACTCGTGGTATGGGTCAAAATACTGTTGTTTTGAAGCTCAAGGGTATCCACCACTTGGAGGGGATGATCCGCCGTGACCCAGGCCCTGTTCTTAATGAGGATGTTATCAAATTCATAGCCGTCCGGAATGGGATTTAAATTATCCGGGGTGGTCTGGTTTTGACCGTTAATGATCAAATCCCCGTAGGTCTGTGTGGCGCTTTTTAAAACAAGGGTGCCGTTTCCACCCTTTGAGGTGGTGCCCTGGCCCCCCTTGATCTGAATCAAATCCGGGTCAAGGGTTATGGTTTCATACGTAACGGCAATCCTTCCACCACCACCACCGACCTGACTGATACCGCCATTGGCGGAAATGATTCCAGCCCCTTCCAGCAGACCGGTATCAATTAGCACCGAACCCCCGGAGCCGCTGCCCGCTCCGTAATCCTGGGCATCCGAACCGTTTGCGCTGATCACACCCTCCAGGAAAATATTTTCCGCCAGAATATGGATTCGCCCTCCGCCGTCTCCACCCGTGCGCCCGTAACCTCCGCTCCCGCCGCCGGACCCCAGATCCTCCGAGGTGGTCAGGCTGCCGTAAACCGGGTTGGGGATTCCGGCCCCTGTTCGACCGCCGATACCCCCGTAGGAACCGCCGGCATAAAGGGTCGATCCATCCAGGTTGTTCAAAGTCTGGCCGATCAGATCGTTTCCGCCCCGTGATCCGCCCAGGTATCCCCGTCCATCCGCAACAATTCCGCCGGATGAAGTCACGTCCAAGGTATGAACGGTTAAATCCATACGGGAAATGAAAGAAAGTGTGGCATCATAATGGGTGAGTCGTCCGTTTTCAGTGATCTGAAGGGTGTCGTTGACCACCACTTTGTCCCCCATCACCATAAACCCTCCCCTACGGAAGAAGATATTGTCAAAAGTGTAGACCCCACAATAGGTGTCCCCGGGGGAGGCCTTGTCCGTGAGCCTGGTTCCGGAAGATGTGTCCACGGTGATGGTGTTTGTTGTGTTGCCTGTGATGGTAAATGTCTGAACCTGGTTGATGTTGGGATTGATGACCAGGCCGGTCAGTCCATCAGGAATCAAAGCCACGAGTCCATCCGTGGTCAAGGTGTCTTCGGTCAGGCCCGTGATGGTTCCAAAGCCCATGTGCACCAGAGGGGTATAATTGGACGCGGTGGATACTTCTATATTGTCGTCAATATAGAGGTCCCCGTAAGTTTGAACAGGTTTTCGCAGCAATACGGTTCCTGCACTGGCCTTCAGACTGGTGCCTTTCCCGCCAAAGGCGGAAATATTCCTGAAATCATTCAGATCGTCTCCTGTGATTCCGGTATACTGGTAGGTAATGGCAATTCTTCCGCCGCCCCCTCCAACTTGACTTCCACCGCCGTTTGAAGAAATGGTCCCGTCGCCATGCAGAAGTCTGGTTTCAATATTTACAGACCCTCCGGACCCGCTGCCAGCCGAATAATCCGCTCCGGGAAGGCCGTTTGCCAGGATGCCTCCGTCCACTTTAAGTTCTTCGGTGGCCTGGATCCGGACAAGGCCGCCGCCGTTTCCCCCGGCGCGGTCGTAACCACCGCTGCCGCCCCCGGAACCCAGAACGCTGGGGTCATAAAGGTTACCATAGGACGGAGGGGGTGTTGAACCGGACCCGCCGTAGCCGCCGTAACTGCCGCCGATATATTGGGCTGCTCCGGTTTGTGATCCCAGGGTGAGGCCTGCGGTTCCGCTGTTTCCGGTGGTTTGTCCACCGGCATACCCTTTGCCGGACACATCAATGGAGCTGGTTTCATCAATGTAAACACGGGCCGCCGAAATGGAAATACCATCATGAGATCCCGCGGTATGGGTGATGATGCTGCCGGTTAAAACCGACAGGGTGTCGGTGACTACTATGGGATCATCGGCGATAACCCGTGCCTGGTTCCGGATGATGATGTTGTCAAAAACATATCCGGCTGGAACGGGCAGGGGTGAGAAGGCTGATGCGGTGCCCTGGCCGTCCATGACCAGGGTTCCATTGGTTTCTGATACGCCTTTAATATATACCGTTCCATTTCCGCCCGGGCTTCTGGAGCCTTGCCCCCCTAAGGCGTGGATATTTTCCGTATTGATGGTGGAAATGTCGATATGATGAACGGCGATTCTTCCGCCGCCGCCGCCAACTTGAAAGGATCCACCGTTGGCCGTGATCAGGCCGGATCCGGACAGGGTGGAGGTAATGATATAAATTCCCCCGCCTGATCCGCTTCCGGCATCGTATCCTGCCCCGTTTCCTCCGTTGGCTGAAATCGTGCCGTCGCAGGTCATATTGATGCTTTGAATTCGAATCCGTCCAGCCCCATCTCCGCCGGTATAGCTGTAACCCCCGCAACCTCCGCCTGATCCGCTTTCCATCGGGGCAATAATATCGCCGTAAGTATTGTTGGGAACACCACTGCTGACGGACCCTGCAATTCCACCATGGGAGCCCCCGGCATAAGAGGTGGAGCCGTTGGTATTTCCCAGGGTCTGGCCGGTGCCATCATTGCTGTTATGTAAGCCTCCTAAATATCCCCGGGTATTGACGTTAATGGAACTCAAGGAATCTATGGCCAGGGTCCAGACATTCAGATCCAGGCTGTATTCCGTGGTCAGGGTGGTTTCCGGATGGGTGACCATGGCACCGTTTAAAATTTCCACATTGTGGAAGCTATGGTTTCCGGAAATCGTAACCACCACACCGGCTCCTGTAATTCTTAAGTTCAGGTTGTCGTAGGTGGTATCTCCGTCGGTGATGGAAATGGAGGAGGAGAGGATGGTCCACACGGTTCCCGCGGTAAAAACAACCGATTCATCAGCCACCACGTTGCCGCCTCCGTCATCCGGGGCGGATTCCCTGTTCCCGTTTAAGTCCACACCCACCGTGTAAAACTCATAATTACCGTCTCCGCCCATTTTGGTGGAGTTGAAGGAGATGGTTCCGGTAGCGCCGCTCTGGGGTATATATTCACCGGTGGCATTACCGCCATCGGCATCCGTATACCGGTTGAACGTACCGATGCCGTTTTTCCTGAAGTACAGCAGCACATGGTCCAGGTCTTCCAGACCCGCAGTCACCGTATAGGTTACCAGGGTGGTTGTGTCTGCTCCGGGATTGGCAACCGCCGTCACATGGGTTTCCGGCGGGGTGATGTCCGCATCCGTGACAATGATGTCCACAGGAACCGCAGTCCCTTCATTATCTTGGGCATCTTTGGCATAGGCGTGCAAGGTGATGCCGGGTGCGGTGAGCCCATAGGGAATGGTGATTTCAAAGCTTTTCTGGGTGGCTGTGGCCGAAGGAATAACAGCGATTTCCCCTGAAACCGTCAGGGCACCGGTTGTGGCGTATCGGATTTGGGTTACGCCCAAAGCATCAGTACCATTGACAGTAAGGGTTACTGTATCGCCAAAGTTGTATTCCGAGTCCCGGGACGGGGCTGTGATGGTTACAACAGGTGCGGTTTTGTCCACCACGGACAGAGTGATGCTTTGATCCGAGGACATTTTGCCGCTGTTGTCCTTTGCCCGGACTGTGAGGGTGAGGCTATTGCCCACCACCGCGGTGTCGGAAACCGCAAACGTAAAACTTCTCGTTACATTCAAAGAGGCCGGTGAAATCTGCCGGGAATCCGAAAAAGTGGTTTCGCCGGAGACTTCAAGGTAAATGTCGGTCACTCCGCCGATGTCATCCGTGGCCTTAACATTCACCGTGATGTTGTTTCCTCTTTCCACCGAGTCCCCGTTTGAAGGACTTAAAATTTCAACCACCGGAGCCGGGTCAGCTCCAAGATTAACGGTTACGGTTGATGAAACCGGATCTACCCCGCTGACATACACGCCGATGGAGGCTCCTCCGTTACCCGTTGCAGTACCCAACCCCGATGAGTTCACCGAGACAATGGCCGTATTGCTTGAGGTGAAAACCACGCCGGAAGTAAGCGTGGCGGAAGACCCGTCGCTGTAATGGCCGGTGACTGTAAGTTGCCGGGTTCCCCCCACGGTATTGAGGGTGAGGGTTTCCGGATCAACAGTAATATGGGTCAGGGTTACGATGGCCACCGTCACTTGGACTTGGGAGGTGAAACCGCCTGAAGAGGCCGTAATCACGGTGGTTCCGTTTCCCATGGCCGCGATTTTGCCCGATGCGTTTACAGCGGCCACGGAGGGATTGGAGGACGAAAAAGAACAAAGTCCTGTGATGTTTTGGGTCCCGGAATTCGAGTAGGTGCCGGTTACGGTAACATTTTGGAATTGCCCGGCCTGGGTGAAGGCTACTGTTGAAGGGGCGGCTGCAATGGAAACCAGGAAGGGGATGGGGGCAACCGTACCCGTGGTTTGCGGACTGGGCGTAAGAGACTGGGTGAAATCATAGACCACCCCGCTGATTTCATCGCCTGGCTGGCCCGGAACAACCCCGGAAAATTGACCGGTGTTATCCGCGTACACGGTCGTTGAAACGCCATTGGCGGTGTTGGTGATATCCACCCTTGATCCTGAAGGGGCTGATCCGGTCACCGTGACCTCTGTTCCACCATTGAAGACAAGGGAGGATAGGGTGGGAGCTGCCGGAGGGTCACCCGTGGGGTTTTCCGCCACAATAAATTCCAGCCAGGAATCCGGATCATTCAAGTCATTGGTCACCCCCAGGGGGTTGGTGGCAAGCATATAGATCCGGTGGACGCCTGCTTCGAGATTGGCGGTATTCACGGTAAAAGCTTTGGAACCTGTGGAAACCGTGTCCCCGTCCGCGATTGAGACGGGAGTCACCACATCCAGGTAAAATTCCATGGACACAATGCCCAGGGAATCATCGGCACGGCCCTTCACCGAGAAAACAGTTCCCTTGATGTAGGGCGCGCCGTCCACGGAACCCGGAAAGCTTATAACCGGCATATTTGGATTTTCCACCAGTTCAAAGGTCAGGGTGTCTTCTGCGACGCGATCCAGACCGTCTTTGGCCACAGCTCGAACCGTATGCTGTCCGAGGGTCAAGGGCAGGGTTTTCAAATAGGCGTTAAAGGGTGCAAGATTCACGGTCTTAAAAGGGGTGACTGCCGTATCCAGGTAATAGCGGACCTCATTTACGCCCCCTGTGATTTGTTCGGGGGTGATGGAAACGGAAATTCCCTGCAAAACTGCATCCGGCGGGTCGGCAGGAAGGGTAATGGTCGGAGGAGCCGACGACGAGGCCAGGATCAAGGACAGGGTGGCATCCTGTTTGTTGGCCATGAAATCATAGGCCGAGGCCAGAACTCTGTAAGTATGGCCGGGTATCAGGATCGAGGAATCCAGAGTAAAAAAGTAAGGGGGTTTATCCCCGTCATACACGCTTTTCTGGTCCACCAGGGTATATTTTGAATCCGCGACATCCAGATCCTTGAGCCGGGCTTCCACCCGGACCACGCCGCTTCCCTGGTCAGAAGCATAGGCCGCGATTTTAACCATTTCTCCTGGTATGATGTTGTTGGGATTTACGGGCGGTTCCACGGAAAGGGAAATTTGGGGCGGGGTGGTGTCATTGATCCCCGTGGCTGTGGTTGTGAAGGTGCTTTCCCATTCATTGTAAAGGGCTACGCTTTTTTCGCTTTTGATGTCCCTGGTGATGACCACCGTGTATTCCATGTCCGGAGCAAGCCGGTTGGTAATATTGTCATTGACCTGCCACACGGCAAAGGTTTTTTCATTCAGGGTTGCAAAACGGATCTGACCGGGAATCAGGGTATCGGTTTCGTCAAACACATTGAAGGTCCCGGCGGCTCCGGTGGTGATGGTGGCTGTATTCATCTTATCACTAAACATGGCCACAACGGGTGAGGCGATGCTGATTCCGTTGGCGTTGGCAAAGGGCAGCACTGATACCGTGGGACCGTCCGCGCTGGATCGATCCGGCTGAAATTTACCCACCACGCAGCCGATATTGCCCACGGAAACCTGTAGTGTGATATTCTGGTCCGACATGCACATGCAGGATGAAATCCGGCTAGAGGCCAGGGGTTCTATGGTGAACACCTCGCTTACCGTCTGTTTGGGCAGAATATGGCCGAGATTCCGGATATCCGATGCTTCAATGGGCCAGCACTCCGGATCTCCCTGTGGGTTGATGGTGCATTTCAGTATCCTGGCGTCAGCTCCCACATCCAGTTCCAAACTGGCATACATGGCGGGAATATCCCCGGGGTTGGTGATGTCCACCCGGAGTTCATAGGGGGTGAAGGCCACCACACTGTCCGGATGGTTCAGGCGGACAGTGAATGTGGGAGGGCCCTTGACCTCCACATCCGTGGAAGCGCTGCCGTTAAAGGGAATCGGTTTGG